>JBBPYZ010000125.1:0-2354 GCA_038199465.1 Acidimicrobiales bacterium
CGGGGCGGTGATGCGCCCGCCCTCGATCAGGTAGGCCTCGGTCATGCCGAACACGAAGTCGCCGGTGGCGGTGTTCACCTGCCCGCCGCCGAGGGTCGCACAGAACACCCCGTGGTCGACCTCGCCGATGAGGTCCTCCAGCGTGGTTCCCTGGTTGGGGGCCAGGAAGGTGTTGGTCATGCGCACCATCGGGAGGTGCTGGTAGGTCTCACGGCGCCCGTTGCCGGTGGAGGGGCGGCCGGCCCGGCGGGCCCGCACCAGGTCCCACATGTAGTCCGACAGCACGCCGTCCTCGATAAGAACGGTGCGCTGGGCCGGGGCGCCCTCGTCATCGACGGCGAAGGTGCCCCACTCGCCGGCCACGGTGGCGTCGTCGATGAGGGTGACGAGGCTGGAGGCGACCTTGGTGCCCACCCGGCCCCGGAACACCGAGGTGTCCTTCTCGACCAGGTCGGCCTCCAGGCCGTGGCCGCAGGCCTCGTGGAACAGCACGCCGCCTCCGCCAGCGGCCAGCACCACCGGCATCCCGCCGGCCGGCGCCGGCCGGGCCGCCAGCTTGGTGATGGCCGACTCGGCCGCCTCGGCCGCCAGCTGCTCCACGTCCCAGCGGTCGAACAGCTCGAAGCCCAGCGAGGCGCCCACCGAGCGGTGGCCGGTCTGCAGCCCGGTGTCGCCCTGGGCCACGCACTGGATCCCGAAGCGGGTGCGGGTCACGTCGTCCTCGACCAGCAGGCCGTCGCTGTTGGCGATCAGCGTGCGCCGGCGGACATCCGCGGTGGAGGTCGACACCTGATTGATGGGGCTGCGGCCCCGGCGGGCGGCCTCGTCGGCCGCCAGCAGCAGCTCGACACGGCGGGCCTTGGGTACCTCCTCCGGGGGCACGCCCACGGCCTGGGCCCCGACCGGGCGGCGACGGTCGAGATCGACGACCCGGGTGGCCACGCCGCCGCCCCGGGCCGCCGCCGACGCCACCTCGGCGGCGGTCAGCAAGCCGGCCTCGGACATATCCGCGGTGTGGGCGTAGCCGGTGGTGCGGCCGGCGACGACCCGCACCCCGGCCCCCCGCTGGCGACCCGAGGTCAGCTCCTCGACCTTGGCGTCTTCGAGCCGGGCCGACGAGCTGCGCCGGTCCTCGGCGAACACCTCGGCGAACTCGCCGCCGCCGCGAAGCGCCGCCCCCAGCACCCGGGCCAGAACCTGCTCCTCGATCACGTGTGTCCTCCAGCTGCGGGCGGCGAACCGCCCCCACTCGACATCGGTTGGCCCCCTACCGTGCCTCAGACCGGTCGGTTCGGCGAATGCGGGCTTCGCGGCGTGTGTCCCTGCGCCGACCGGGGGTCTACGTCGCGGCGCCGTACGATGCTGCGGTGCCCGACCCGACGGTGGCCTCCCCCCACCTCCCGGCGGCACCGGGCCGACACCGGCGGCGCTGGCTTCTGGCCCTCTCGGTGATCCTCCTGGCCAGCGGCTGCGGGGGAGCCACCAAGTTCGAGGACGAGGCGGCGCCCACCACCGGCCGACTGACGTCCGGCACGCCCTCCAGCATCCCGGGCGTGGGCCGGATCCCGGCCTCCCCGACCAGCACGACGACCACCGCCCCGCCCGTCACGCCCGCCACCAGGCCGGCCCAGCCGGCGACCCGGGGCACCACCACCACCCTCACCCGGGCGCCGGCGCCGGCCCCTACCGTCAGCGCCGCCGACCTGGCCATCACCCGCGGCGCCAACGGCCCGCCCGGGGCTGCGGCCGCCCTCATCCTGCGGCCCACGCCGGCCACCTCGCTGGTGGTCGAGGTGCTGGAGGAGCCGGGCGCCCCCCTCAGCCGGCCCTCCCTCGACCGGGTCCTTTCCGACCTGCGCCGCTACTCGGCAAAGCCGGTCGCCGAGGTGCACACCCCGCTGCCGGCCGGCTCGTCCAGCAAGCGCTGGAACGAGAAGGAGCTAGCCGAGCTGACCGACCGGACGAGCAAGGTGGCCCAGGGCAGCGGGCGGTTCGTGGTCCGCATCCTGTCGGTCCGGGGCCAGAACGTCCGAAGCTCCGGCATCCTGGCCGTGTCGTTCCTGGGCGACACCTTCGCCACCTTCCCCGACCGCCTGGCTGCGTCCCCCCGGCAGCTGGCCACCACGGTGACCGTGCACGAGCTCGGACACCTCCTCGGCCTGGTCGACCTCTACCTCGACCGGGGCCGGGCCGACACCCAGAACGACCCGGCCGGAGGGGGCCACTCCCGAAACCCCGGCAGCGTCATGTTCTACGCCGTCGACCCGTCGCTCGTGGGCAGCGTCTTCGGCTCGGCCAGCGACCGCTTCGACGCCCAGGACGAGCGGGACCTGGCCGCCATCCGGGCCGGCGCC
>JBBPYZ010000126.1:0-7246 GCA_038199465.1 Acidimicrobiales bacterium
ACCCCGTCCACGACTCGCTGCCGGGTGAGAGGGGGGCGGCGGGGTCGTTCTCCCAGGCCGGCTGGCCGTAGACCCGGGTGAACTCGATCCAGGGAAGCCCGTCGCCCTCGCCCACGTGCAGCTCGCACAGGGCGCACCGCTCGGTGACCTCCAGCCGCCCGCCGCCGACGCCGGGGGCGATCACCCGGGCGGTCTCCACGGCCCGGGCCAGCACCGAGGCGTAGAGGGCATCGGCGCCGGCCAGCAGGTTCGAGGCGAGGAGCCGGTCGCGGAGCAGCTCGGCCTGGCGTCGGCCCCGGGGCGACAGCCCGGTGCAGCTGGCGTGGCCGCCCACCACCTGGTCGACGGTGACCCGGCTCTCGCCGTGGCGCACCAGGACGACGGTGGTGGGATCGGCGACCATGGCAGAACGCTACGGCGCGGTAAGGAAGGGCCGGTGCCGGACGCAGAGGAGGTGATGACGACGTTCGTGGGCACGCCTGCTACGCCCGCCCTCGACCGGCACGGGACCTTCGCCGCCCTGTTCGACGCCCACTACCCGGCCGTCCTCGCCTACTGCCGGCGTCGGGCGGCTCCCGAGGAGGCGGGCGACGCCGCCCTGGCCACCTTCGAGGTCCTCTGGCGCTCCATCGGCGAGCCGCCGACCCAGGCCCTGCCCTGGCTGTACCGGGTGGCGGCGGGCCAGCTGGCCAACCGGCGTCGCTCCGAGCGCCGCCGGCTGCGGCTGGTAGAGCGCCTGGCCCGACGTCCCGCTGGCGGGGCGACGATCTCGCCCGATCCCGCCGACGCCACCGCCGAGGCGGCCGCCGCCCGGGAGGCCCTCGCCCGGCTGCGCCCCGCCGACCGGGAGCTGCTCCTGCTGATCGCCTGGGAGGGCCTCGACCCGGCCGAGGCGGCCGCGGTCCTCGGGGTGTCCCCGGCCACCTTCGCCGTCCGCCTGCATCGGGCCCGCCGTCGCCTCGACACCCTCCTCAGCCCACCCCACCCCGTGAAGGACGCACCATGAACTCCGCTCCCGACCCGATCGATGACCTCACCGCCGTGCGGGCGGCGCTGAGCCACGCCAACCCCCAGCCCGATCCGTCCCTGCCGCCCGAAGAGGTGCTGACCGCCCGAGCTGCGGTGGGCATGGCCCGGGTGACGCCCCGGGCCGCCCCGCGCCTGCGAGGCCGCGTCGTGGTCGCCGGGGCTGTGGCCGCGCTGTCGGTGGCCACTCTGGTCGCCGTGGTGGTCGTGTCTCCGCAGCAGGAGACCGGGACGGTCGACCTGGCCACCGGCCCGGGGGCCCGAGCCGTCGTGGCCGCCTCGGCGGCCCCCGAGGCCGCCGGGACTGCACGGGGCCTGCTCACCGTCGCCGGCGACGGTCACACGGTCACCGCATCGGGCGTTGGCAGCTTCGGCAGTGGCGACGCCAGCGCCGAGATCACCCTGGACGACGGGGGCGCACCAGCGCCGTCCCTGACCGTGCTGCGGACCTCCAGCGGCATCTACGTCCGCCCACCCGCCGGCCTCAACCCCCTGTCCAGCGACAAACCCTGGCTCAGCGTCGACGCCGCCACCCTGACCCGGCTGACCCGGCTGACCCTGGGCGACATCGGCACCGAGATCAGCGGGGCTCCCCTCGATGCCCTCAGCTACCTGCGAGCGGTGTCGGGTGAGGTGGTGGCCGAGGGGCCGGACACCGTACGAGGCGAACCCACCACCCGGTACCGGGTCATGATCGACCCGGCCAAGGTCGTCGGCCAGCTCCCTGAGGCGCTACGCCCGGCCGACGCGGACGCGGCCGGCGCCGCCCCCCCGAGCCTTCCCGCCAACCTGTGGATCGACGGCCAGGGACGGCTCCGCAAGCTCGTGATCGCTAGCCCTGCCGACGGCTCGCCCCCCAAGGGCGGCGACCTCCGCTCCTTGGGGGCGACCACGGTGACGTTGGAGCTGTTCGACTTCGGTGTTCCGGTTCAGGTCAGCGCCCCGCCGGCCGACGAGGTGGCTGACGTCGGCGGGCTGCTGGGCACCTTCCTGCAGAACGCCGTCCGCCCCTGAGCCGCATCGGCGTGACCTCAGGGCGTGTCCTAACGTCCACGTTTCATGGAAGATGACGCCACCCTGGTGCGGGAGGCGGTGGCCGGCGACCTCCCCGCCTTCACCGCCATCTTCTCCCGCTACGAGGCGCAGGTGCACGACTTCGCTCTGGCCCTGCTGCGGGACCGCAAGGCGGCCTGGGAGGTCGTCAACGCTACCTTCGCCGAGGCCAGCGAACGGCTGGAGCGGTTGCAGGAGCCCCACCGCCTCGTCGTGTGGCTCCTGGCCATCGCCCGGTTCGAGGCGGGCCAGGTCGACGACACCGCGGCCGGCCTCGACCGCGAGCCCGTCCTGCCCGAGGACGACCCTGAGCGGGTCCACCTGGTCGGCCTGGTCTGGGAGGCGGTCGCCGACCTGCCGCGGCGCGAGCGGGCCCTGCTCGACCTCCACCTCCGCCACGGCCTCGACGGCGACGACCTGGCCGACGCCCTCGGCGTCACCTCGGCCGAGGGCGCCGACCTGCGCCAGCGCATGGCCGGCCTCGAGAACGGCCTGGCCGGGTTCCTCGTGGTCCGTAAGGCCGACGGGCGATGCCCCGACCTGCCGCTGGTGCTGCGGGGCTGGGACGGCCGCTTCGCCCTCCCCGTGGCCGAGGGCATCGCCGCCCATGTGGCCGTCTGCCGGGTGTGCGAACAGAGCCGCCAGGCCCTGCCGTCGCCCTTCGACCTCTACGCCTCGGCCCGGCAGGCCCCCCTGCCCGGCGGCGACGTCGACGGGGCCGCCGGCGTCGCCACGGCCGCCGACCTGCGCCCGTCCCCCGACGGGGAGCAGTCCTGATGAGTTCCCCCCGCCCGGTCGACCCGGGCCCGCCGTGGATGGACAACGGCTTCCCTCCCCGCACCTTCCCGGTCGAGGCCGTTCGGGCAGGCACCCCGGGCGGGAATGCGCCGGCGCGAGGCGTGGTGACACCCGGACCGCCCCGACCACGACGGGGACGGAGGGGGTGGATCGCGGCGGCGGCCGTGCTGATCGCCCTGCTGCTCCTGGCCGCCGGCCTGGCGCTGGCCAGCCGTGACGACGACGACGGCGTTGGCCTGGCCGTCGACAGCCCCACCACCACCGTCGCCGCCATCGACACCAGCGTGCCCACCTTCGACACCACCACCAGCCTGGACACCACGACCACCCCGGTGGAGCCGGTCCCCACCACGGTGGTGCCCGAGGCACCCGCCACCACCGTCGCCGCCGGCGTGCTGGAGACATCGGTCTCGGCGCTGGCCATCCCGAGGGTGAACGCCGCCGCCGGCCCCCAGTCGGCTCGCCTCACGCTGCGCAACACCGGCTCGGGGCCCCTCACCTACACCACCCAGGCCAGCTCGCCGGGCCTGTCGGCCAGCCCGGCCCGTGGCACCATCGCCGCCGGCGGCACGACCGAGCTCACCGTCAGCCTCGACGGGGCCCGGGTCAGCGCCGAAGGCCCGTTCACGGGCACGCTCACCAGCGGCGGCACCGGCGGCGTCAAGGCCGTGCAGGTCACCTCCACCGTCGGTCGACCCCCGGTCATCAACGACGACGTCGGCGAGCCCTGCACCACAGCGCGGGTCCCCTGCAGCCGCCAGATCAAGCTGGCTCCCCCGGTGCAGCTCACCTCCAGCCCCTGCACCAACCCGTGGGCCTTCTCGGTCAGGGTCTCCGACCAAAGCCAGATCCGGAGCGTCAGGGCCACGGCCCAGATCGGCCTGGCCCTCGGCGACGCCCCACTCCTGAAGGACGGCCAGTCGAGCGGGACCACCGGCACCTTCCGGTCGGTGCCCATAGCCCCGGTGCCGGCCGGCTTCACCCTGAGCTTCTTCATCGAGGCCACCGACCAGCTCGGCTTCTCCATCCGCCTGGGAGAGCAGGCCGTCGTCTGCCCAGGCTGAGGAGCCCGCCGCTCAGGCCAGGAGGTCGACGAAGCGCTCGAGCTGGCGCAGGTTCCTGCACTCGAACACGCCGTCGCAGTGGCTGGCATACTCGCCCACGATCGAGTCGCCGGTGTCCCAGTAGCTCTTCGGCTCGGGGTTGAGCCAGTAGACGTGCCGGGCCCGGGCCCGGATCTCCTTCCCCACCCACGAGCTCGCCGCGTGGTAGTTGTTCCGGCCGTCACCGAGCAGGATGACCGTGGTCTTGGGGCCGATGTCGGCCCCCCACGCCTTCCAGAGCTCCTCAAAGGCGTGGCCGTAGTCGCTGTGCCCGTCGACCCAGATCACGTTGGCCTCGGTGTTCACCCGGTGGATGGCGTCGGCCGCGTCCTCGACGCCATCGAAGAACCGGGTCACCTCGTCGATCCCGTCGATGAACACAAACGACCGGACCTTCGAGAACTGGCCGCTGATGGCATGCACCAGCATCAAAGTGAACCGGGCGAACGCCGCGACCGAGCCCGAGATGTCGGCCACCACGAAGATCTCGGGCTTGGACGGCCGGGGGTGGCGGAACCTGGGCTCGGCCGGCACGCCCCCGTAGCTGAGGGAGTGGCGCACCGTGCTGCGGAAGTCGAGCGGGCCCTTGCGACCGTGGCGGCGTTTGCGGGCCAGGCGCACGGCCAGCTTGCGGGTGAGCGGGTACAGCGCCTTGCGGAGCAGCGCCATCTCGTCCTTGGAGGCGTGCATGAAGTCGATGTCCTCGGGCAGCGGCTTGCGCAGCGTCTTGGCCATGGCCGGGGCCCCGCGATCGGCCACCAGTCGCCGGCGGATCTCGGCCTCGATGGCCTGGCGCAAATGCTCGATACGGCTCTCCACCTCGTCGCGGGCCAGGCGGCGCTCGAAGTCGGTGAGCCCGCCGGCCTCCTCCTCGGCCCCGTCGAGCAGGCGCTGCAGCACCCCCTCCAGGTCGAGGCTGCGCAGCGTGCGGTACAGGTAGTAGGTGCCGCCCACCGGCCGGCCCGGCTCCATCCCGCTGAAGCGGGTGACGGCCTGCCTGGCCACGGCCTTGGCCACCGCCTCGGCGCCCTGTCGCAGGGCCTCGTAGAGCATCGCCTGCAGCTCGTCCTGGGTGAGGTCCTCCAGGCTGGCGCCGGTCTCGCCCTGGCGCAGGTGCTGGAGCAGGGCGTCGAGGTCCTCGTCCTTGGGGGGGCCGAGGTCGCCGCCCTCGAGGGCCACCGCTCCACCCGTCGGCGAGAAGTACACCTCGAACACGGTCTCGAAGGGCTGCCAGTGGGCGTGGTTCTTCACCATCGTGGCGGCCAGGGCGTACTTGAGTGACTGCCGGTTGGCCAGGTCGATCTCGCGCACCGCCTCCATGGCGTCGATGTGCTCGGTCAAAGAGACGGGCAGACCCGAGCTGCGCAACTCGGCCACGAACCCGTTCAGCACATCGAGCAACGAGCGGGGCGGAGCGCTCACCGGGCCTTGCGGGGGTCGTTGGCGGTCAGGTCCTTGGCCGCGCGCTGGATGTCGGACTGGTACTTGAGGAGGATGTTCAGCGTCGAGCGGGCCGTCTCGGCATCCACGTCGTCGACCCCGAGGAGCAGCAGGGTGCGGGCCCAGTCGAGGGTCTCGGACACCGACGGGTGCTTCTTCAGCTCCAGCTGGCGGATCGACCGCACGATGCGCACCACCTGGTCGGCCAGGTGCTCGGAGATGTCGGGCACCCGGTTGAGGACGATCTCCTTCTCGCGCTCCATGTGGGGGTAGTCGATGTGGAGGAACAGGCAGCGCCGCTTCAGGGCCTCGGACAGCTCCCGGGTGTTGTTCGAGGTGAGGAGGACCAGCGGGATCTGCTCGGCGGAGACGGTGCCGAGCTCGGGGATCGACACCTGGTAGTCGGACAGGATCTCCAGGAGCAGGGCCTCGGTCTCGATCTCCAGGCGGTCGACCTCGTCGATGAGCAGCACCACGGGGTCCTTGGCCCGGATGGCCTCGAGCAGCGGGCGGCTCAGCAGGAAGCTCTCGGAGAAGATGTCCTCCTCAAGCTCGCTCCAGGTGGCCCCGTCGCCCTCGGCGTTGCGCTGGGCCTGGATGCGCAGCAGCTGCTTTTTGTAGTTCCACTCGTACAGGGCCTTCGACTCGTCGAGCCCCTCGTAGCACTGCAGGCGGATGAGGCGGGCGCCGGTCATGGTCGCGGTCGCCTTGGCCAGCTCGGTCTTGCCCGTCCCGGCCGGGCCCTCGACCAGGATCGGCTTCTGCAGGCGGTCGGCCAGGTACACCACGCCGCTGATGGCGTCGTCGGCCAGGTAGCCGGCGGCCTTCAGGCCGTCCTTGACGTCGGCGGCGGATCCGAAGCGGGCGGCCACCGGCTAGCGGACGTGTCCGTCGCCGTCGACCAGGTACTTGGTCGTGGTCAGCTCGCGCAGGCCCATCGGGCCGCGGGCGTGGAGCTTCTGGGTGCTGATGCCGATCTCGGCGCCGAACCCGAACTCCTCACCGTCGGTGAACCGGGTGGAGGCGTTCACCGCCACGGCGGCGGCGTCGACCTCGAGCTGGAAGCGGGTGGCGCTGGCCAGGTCCCGGGTGACGATGGCCTCGGTGTGGCCCGACCCGTGACGGGTGATGTGGGCCACCGCGGCGTCGAGGGAGCCCACCACCTTCACCTTCAGCACCAGGTCGAGGTACTCCCGGCCCCACTCCTCGTCGTCGGTGATCTCGGTCGCCCCCGGGCCGAGGAGGGCGACGGCCTCGGCGTCGCCCCGCAGCTCGACGCCGGCGAGGGCGGCAGCCACCTGGGGCAGGAAGCTGTCGGCCACGTCGCGGTGGACCAGCAGGGCCTCGGTGGCGTTGCACACGCCGGGGCGCTGGGTCTTGCCGTTGACCACGACAGCGACCGCGGCGTCGAGGTCGGCGCTGGCGTCGACGTACACGTGGCAGTTGCCGGCACCGTCGACGACGTAGGGCACGGTGGCGTTCTCGACGATCGCCTCGATCAGCGACCGGCCGCCCCGGGGGACGAGGAGGTCGATCGAGCCCCGCAGGCGCATGAAGGCCACGGCCCCGGTCCGGCTGGTGTCGGAGACCAGGGTCACGCCGTCCGCCGGGAGCCCCTCCTTCTCGAGGGCGTCGCCCAGGGCGCCGGCAATGACCAGGTTGGACGAGATGGCGGCGGCCGAGCCTCGGAGGAAGGCGGCGTTGCCCGCCTTCAGGCACAGTGCGGCGGCGTCGCTGGTGACGGTGGGCCGGCTCTCGTAGATCACGGCCACCACGCCGAGGGGCACCCGCACCCGGCGCAGGCGCAGGCCGTTGGGCCGCACCCA
>JBBPYZ010000127.1:0-10019 GCA_038199465.1 Acidimicrobiales bacterium
CTTCAGCGACGGTGCCATGTGCACCATGCGGCACAGGTCGATCATCGCCTCGATGTCGTCGGTGGTGAGGACCGGCTCGACCCCGGCCATCGGGTCGGATCCGGCGTGGGCGCCGAGCATGTCGATCTCGGCGGCCCGGCTCGGGTAGCCCACCCCGATCTTCAGCAGGAAGCGGTCGAGCTGGGCCTCGGGCAGCGGGTAGGTGCCCTCGTGCTCCACCGGGTTCTGGGTGGCGATGACCATGAACGGGCTGGGCAGCACGTAGGAGGTGGCGTCGACGGTGACCGTGCGCTCCTCCATGGCCTCGAGCAGGGCCGACTGGGTCTTCGGGCTGGCCCGGTTGATCTCGTCCCCGAGGACCACGTTGGCGAAGATCCCCCCGGGTCGGAACTCGAAGCTGCTGGTGGCCCGGCTGAACACCGTGACCCCGGTGACGTCGGAGGGCAGCAGGTCGGGCGTGAACTGGATGCGGTTCCACTTGCCCCCCAGGCTGGCGGCCAGCGCCTTGGCCAGGCTGGTCTTGCCCGTGCCCGGCACGTCCTCGATGAGCAGGTGGCCCTCGGCCAGCATGCACAGGACGGCCATCGTGATGGTGCCGTGCTTGCCCTGGATGACCTGCTCGACGTTGGTGACGATCGCCTCCACGTTGGCGGCGAAGTCGTCGATCATCATGTCGCGGCCAATGCTGCTCCGCCCACGCATCCGTGACGCCACCACGGTCAGGGTACCGGGCACGAGGTCGGTTCCGGCCGTCATGTCCTCGGCCCGGGGTGCTCCGGCAGGGATGGCCGAGGGGTCGGCTGGGTAGCCTGCCCCGCAGTCGAGGAAGAGGAGTCGCCATGGGCCTGGTTCGCAAGACGATGTCGATCAGCACGTTGGGACTCATCGCGTTCCGGAGCAAGAAGGAGAAGTTGCGCGCCGCCGAGGCCGGTCGGGAGGCCGCCACCGCCGAGCTTGCGCGCGAGCACAAGGCCCGGGAGCTGGCCGAGGAGCGGGTGGCCAAGGCTGAGAAGAAGGCGCAAGAGGCCGAGCTGCTGGCCCTGAAGGCGGCGGACGGGGCCCGCCGGGCCACCCGCAAGGAGCGCCGCCGCGGCGAGGAGGTCAAGGGCCGCAAGGCCCGCAGGCGACGGGCCGCCGCTGGCCTGGGGACCGCCGCCGCCGCCGCCGCCGCCGGCCGGGCCGCTTCGTCCGTCACCTCGTCGGTCAGCTCGGCCGGCGACCGGGTGGGCAGCGGCTTCGACGAGGCCGTGGCCAGCGCCGGCAAGCGGGCCAAGCGGGCCCGGAAGAAGGCGAGCGACGCCCGCCAGCGGGCCGAGGCCCAGGCCAAGGCGGTCAAGGCCCGGGCCGAGAAGGAGGCCCACCGGGCCCGCCGCAGCGCGGCCAAGAAGCTCGGGGAGGCCGAGGCCGCCATCGACTCCGCCCAAGAGCGCATCGGCCACCTCGTCGACTGACCCCGGGGCGCAGGTCAAAGTGAGGCCGTAGCGGCCGTCGCCGCCTGCGACATCAGGCCACGCTCACCACAGCGTCACCTCTTGGGGGTGGCGGTGGCGCCGCAGCCGCTGGTCCTTGGTCACGAGTCGCCACCCGTGCTCTACGGCGGTGGCGTAGATCAGCCGGTCGGCGGGATCGCCGGGGAACGACGACGGCAGCGAGCTGGCGGTGTTGGCGAGCGCCGGGGTGATCCCGACGGTGCGGACTTCGGCGGAGAGCGCTCCGAGCCAAGTAAGGACCGGCACGGCGACGCTGATTCGCTCGTGGGCGGCGAGCCACGCCAGCTCGTACCAGGTGATGCCGGCGACGGCGAGCTCGTCGGCCTCGGTGATTGCGGCCGTCGCCGCCGCGCTGAGCCGCTCGGGCTCGGCGGACCACCAGTGCACGACGTGGGTGTCGATCAGCAGCGTCATCCGGCGTCCCACGCCTCGCCGGTTGAGAACAGCTCCTCCTCGGTGGCCGCACTGCGGGCCATCCCGGTGGCCCGGCCGCGCAGCGCATGCGGGCCGGTGGCGGGCACCAACCGAGCGACCACCCGGCCATGCTTGGTGATCTCGATCTCCTCGCCGCCCGCGACCTCGTCGAGCAGAGCGAGGATCCTCGCCTTCACCTCCGTGGCGTTCATGCTGATGGTCATCTGGTCAGAATACCGGTCAGGGGTGAACGCCCGCTCAGCCCGTGGCGTAGACCTGTTCGATGCGGGAGAGGACCCAGTCGTAGGCGCCGGCCATCACCAGCTGGTTGCAGTAGGCGCAGGTGCCGGCGGCATCGAGGTCGAGGGGTGCGCCGCAGTTCGGGCAGGTCTGGCGGGTGCCCGATCCCACCTTGGTGGTGGCGCTGGAGGACCGGGTGAAGGTCCAGTCCTCGGTCCACAGGCGCATCACCCGATCACCCCGCACGACCTGGCCGCCCTCGGCCGAGACGTCGTAGTCGCGGCTGTAGGCGTGGATGCGCACGGTGATCGAGTCGGAGTCGGCATCGGTGACGCAGCCGATGACCTCGCTGCGGCCGATGTGCAGGTCCTCGAGGACGTTGCGCTTGCCGGCGGCGGCCATCTCCTCGATCTGGGTGCGGTGGCGCAGCCAGATCCCGTCGGCCATCACCTTGCGGGACTCGGCCGGCAGCTGCTCGCACCAGGCCCGCTGCACCAGGTTGAACGACGTGGTGACCCCGTTCAGGAAGCCGGCCTCGTCGAAGGCGGGGTCGCGCTCGCGGATCCGGTCGAGGGCCTGGTCGAACTCGGGACGGCGGGGGAGGGGGGGCGGGGGCGGCGGCGGCGGGGTGTTCTCGCCGGCATCGCCCCCGACACCCGCCTTGCGCCGCAGGCCGGCCCCGAGGACCACGACGACCACCACTATCAGGAGGATGCAGACCAGCCCGCCCAGAGCTGAGCCGGCGCCGCCGGAGCCGCCGCTGGCGCCGAAGCCGCCGCCTCCGAAGCCGCCGCCGCCGCCTGAGAAGCCGCCGCCGCCGCGCCCTGCGTTGGACGACTGGCCGCCGCCGGCGCGCGCCGGCGCCGCCCCGACCACGGCCAGGCTGTGGCCGAGGTCGACGCGAACCGGCGCCGTCACCCTTTGCCGCCTGCCGGGGGCTCGTCGGTGTCGTCGGCGGGAGGCACCGCTGCGGTGGAGGTGCCGCACTCGGGACAGAACTTGGCGCCCGGCACCAGGTCGGCGCCGCAGCTGCCGCACGATGCCTTCATCTTGGTGCCGCAGTCGGCGCAGAACTTGGCGTTTGGGTCGTTGGCCGCCCCGCAGGCAGGGCAGGCCACCGTCGGCGGCCCGAGCGAGGTGCCGCAGCCGTGGCAGAACTTGGCGCCCTCCCGGTTCTGCTCGCCGCACTTCGGGCACGGGGCGGTGGCCGGCGGCGGCGAGGCCGGTTGCATGCCCTGGCCGGCCATGCCCTGCTGGAACGGGGCGTTGACCGCCCCGCCGAGGCCGAGGCCCATGCCCAGGAAGGCCGTCTGGTTCGCCGCTCCGCCCTGGGCCAGCCCCTCGCCGGCGCCCTCGAGCACCTGGCCCTGGGCGTACTGCAGGTAGTTCGGGTCGCTGGCCAGGCCGATCATCGCCCGCTTGGAGGCCACCTTGTCCGAGAGGTCCTTCAGGCGGGCCTCGTCCTCCTCCTTCAGATTGATCGTGAAGTCGCCGAAGCGGACCAGCTGCATGCCGTTCTCGGCCAGCACCGGGTTCAGCTTGGCCATGGTGGCCTCGGTGATCTCGCTGGCCTGGGACTTGATGCCGAGGACCGGGATGGTGTGGTCGAGGATGCCCTCGCTCACCAGCTCGCCCATGGCGTTCAGGATCTGCCGCCCGATGAAGGTGGTGATGACCTCGTTGTCGGGCTGGTCGGCGGTGCCGATGATCGTCTTGATCAGCAGGCCACCGTCGAAGATCCGCAGCGAGTAGTCGCCGAAGACCCGGATCGACACCGGCAGCTTGAAGTCGGGCTCTTTGATGGTGTCAAACGGCCCGCCGAAGCGCAGTCCGCGGGTCTCGGCCGTGCGCATGAAGAGCAGCTCGCACCGGTAGGCGTTGTCGTAGAACAGGCGGTCGATGAGCACGCCGATGACCGGCAGCTCCTGGGCGTCGATCGTGTACTGGCCCGGGCCGAGCTGGCCGATGACCTGCCCCGAGTTCACGAACACCGCCACGTAGCCCTCGGGCACGAACGCCTTGGTGAACTTGCGGATCGACTTCTCCGGCCACTTGTAGACCAGCCGGTTGGCGGTGATCATCTCGTCCGGCATGGCGATCCGCAGACCGCCGATGTCCTTCCTGGCTTCTGAGAAGATGCCCATCGCTTCGCCTCCGTTGTGATCCCGAGCACCCGCCAGAGGCAGGCGAATCCAGGCTAGCGACCCGCCGCCGCGGAGGCCCGGTCAAGCGCAGCCTCGTAGCTGGGGCCCGACCGTTCAGGCTTCGGCCATGTCGAGGCGCTCCAGCTTCCGGTTGGTGTGCTGGGCGATCAGGTCGAAGTCCTTGTCGAGGTGCAGTACAGTCAGCTGCGCCAGCTCGGCTGTGGCCGCGATGAGCAGATCAGGGATGGAAGGTGCTTGGTGATGGCCCCGCTCGGCCAGCACGGACTGGATCTCGACGGCTCGGTCCTCGGGTCCTCGGCGTGAGGTACTCGACGGGCATGCAGGCCAAGGGCGGGTCGTCGCGAAGCGCTCGGTGCTGGGCCGCGGTCCTGGCTGAGAAGCCCACCCTCCTTGGAGCTAGCAGACGACAGCATCCCTCGCCTCGCGTGCTCGCCGCGAGTCGAACGCCCTGTGCCAACGTGGCCGAGTGGCAGGAAGGAGGGTGTGCTGGCTGGCCGTCGACGTCGGGGGCACCAAGGTGGAGGTCGGCATCGTCGACGATCATGGGCGGGTGCTGGCCCGGCGGCGGGAGGCGACCGCGCCGGCGGCGGCGGCGGCGAACGGTGGCGCAGCTCTGGCCGACGCGCTGGTGGCGCTGTGTCGCGGCGTGCTGGTCGGCGCCGGCCTGGTGGACGGCGTCGGGGTCGGCTGCGGCGGGCCGATGGCGGGCGAGCTGGTGTCGCCGCTCAACATCCCGGCCTGGAAGAGCTTCCCGCTCGCCGCCCACCTGCGAGCCGAGCTGGACCTCCCCGTGCACCTCGACAACGACGCCAAGGCGCTGGCCCTGGGCGAGGGCTGGCTGGGCGCCGCCGCCGGGGTCGACGACTACCTGGCCATGGTCGTGTCGACCGGGGTGGGCGGCGGGATCGTGCTCGACGGCCGCCTCCTCGACGGAGCTCTGGGGAACGCCGGCCACATCGGCCACGTCATCGTCGAGCCCGACGGCGCGGAGTGCGGCTGCGGCGCCCGGGGCTGCCTGGAGGCCGAGTGCTCGGGCCGCAGCCTGGAGCGGCGGCTGGGCCGGCCGGCGGCCGAGGCGCCCCCGGAGGTCGTCGTGCGCACGGGTCGGCTCGTCGGGCGTGCGGTGGCCTCGGTGTGCAACCTGCTCGACCTGCGCCTGGCGCTGGTGGCCGGGTCGGTGGCCCTCGGCTTCGGCGACCCGTTCTTCGCCGCCGCCCAGGCCGAGCTGGCCGCCTCGGCCCGGCTTGGGTTCTCGGCCGGAGCCGTCATCCGCCCCGGCGGCCTCGGTCCCGACGGGCCCCTCGTAGGCGCCGCCGCCGTCGCCCGCCGGAGCTGTCGTGCCCCGGGCTGAGGAACCGGTCGGCCTGGGCGCGGCCACCGTCGCGGTGGCCCGCCGCCCCGACCTGTGGCCGACCGCCGCTCGCCAGGCCGTGCGCCTGGTGCCCCGGCGCTGGTGGAGCAGGCCCCCCTTCCTCCCGGTACCCGATCACAGCTGGCTGCGATTCCGCCTCGAAGCCCAGTACGGCGGCGACGGCCGCGGCCCGGTGGTGGCCGGCGACGTCGTCGCCTTCCTCGAGTGGTGTCGCGTTCAAGACCGCTTGTGAGGGTTCCGCCCTCACTCGCTCGCTGCGCTCGCTCCGTTCCGGCGGGTTGTCGCCGCCTCTCACTCGCCTCGCTGCGCTCGGCTCCGTTCGGGCGGGTCTTGTTGTCGGCCTTCGGCCGGCTGCGGGCTTGTCACGGCGGGCGAGCAAGCTCGCCTTTTCGCCGCCTGACGAGGGGGCTCCGCAAGCTCCACCCCCTCGAACTCCCCCGAAGGGCGCCGCTACCGCTCGTTCCCCGCCGTTCAGGTGGCCCTTGTCCGGCTGCCTCCCGGTGACGGGGGTGTCGTGGGCCGTGGTCGAGGAGTCGGGGAGTGCCGCCGAGCTGCACGGGGACCGGATGCCCGTGCCGGACCGGCGGATGGTTCGGGTGGCTTCGGTCCTCGGGCCGGCGCTGGTGCTGGGGTCGGGCCAGGTCGCCGGCCGGCTCGACGTGGAGGAGGCGGAGGCCCGGGGGGTTGAGGTGGCCCGGCGCCGCAGCGGCGGCGGGGCGGTGCTGCTGTGGCCGGGGCACCAGGTGTGGCTGGACGTGTGCCTGCCCCGGGCGGACCCCCTGTGGGACGACGACGTGGGCCAGTCGGCCCGTTGGCTGGGCGCGACCGTGGCCGCTGCCCTGGTCGAGCTCGGGGCCGAGGGCGCCGAGGCCCACCTCGGGCCGTTCCAGCCCACCGCCTGGTCGCACCAGGTCTGCTTCGCCGGGCGGGCGCCGGGCGAGGTGGTCGTGGGTGGCCGCAAGGTGGTGGGCACCAGCCAGCGCCGCAGCCGCCTCGGTGCGGTGTTCCAGGTGGCCGTCGCCCTGGTGTGGGCGCCGAGCACCCTGGTCGACCTGCTCGGCCTCCCGGCCGAGGCCGGGGCCGCAGTGGCCACGACAGGGGTCGGCCTGAGCGAGCTGGTGCGATCGGTGCGCGCCGCCGACGTGGTGGCCGCGGTGGTCGACGCCCTCCCGACCTGAGTGGGCCAGGCGGGGCGAGCGCTGCGGAATCCCGATGAGGACCTTCGTTAGGAGCCCGGCTTCTGCGGGACGGCCAGGGCCGCCCGGACAGTGAAGGAGGAGGCCGGGGCCAAGGCGTCGACGTTTCGCTGCGGCCCCGGGTGGGGCCGCCGGAGCTACCAGGGGATGCCGCGGTTTGGTTTCGCCGCGAACCTAGAACTACCGTGCTGAGGTTCGTGCAGCACCGGGGGACGGGGTTCACGCGCTCCGCTGCGGGTGCCGCCGGGACCCGGCACATCAAACTTTGGGGGAACGCATGCGTCGCAAGATCCTGCTGTTAGTCGTGCTGGTGAGCCTGGTGGCCGCCGCTTGCAGCGCGTCGGAGACCACCGACAGCGCCAAGGGCGGCACCCCTGACCTCAACGCCGAGGTTCGCATCGCCGCCAACGAGGACACCTGGCTCGAGGGTGGCCCGGGCGCTAAGTCGTCCCAGTACATGTACGTCCTCAACGCCAACATCTTCGAGCCGCTGGTGTACCTCGAAGCCGACTACACCCTTCGCCCCGGCCTGGCCGAGCGGTGGGAGATCCAGCCCGACGGCAAGACCACCCGCTTCTTCCTGCGCCAGGGCGTGACGTTCCAGAACGGTCAGCCCTTCAGCGCCGATGACGTGATGTGGACCTGGGGCGAGCGCCAGCTCGAGGGCAAGACCCTGGGCACCGTGGCCAACACCCTCGGCCCCGACTCGGTGAAGAAGATCGACGACTTCACCGTCGACTTCACGCCCGTCCAGCCCAACCTGCGCATCGCCCAGCAGATCGTGCACCCCGAGGGGGCCATCGTCGCGAAGGGCACCCACAACGACACGATGCCGGCCAACGGCACCGGGCCCTACAAGGTCGTCAGCTACACGCCCACCCAGGGCGCAGTGATCGAGCGAAACGACAGCTACTGGGGCGACAAGCCCAAGGTCAAGCGGATCGTCTTCCAGTTCCTGCCCGATCCCCAGACCCGGCTCGAGGCGCTGCGGGCGGGCCAGGTCGACTTCGTGATCGACCTGCCGCCCGACGCCGCCAAGTCCATCGAGAGCGACGACCGGTTCCGGGTCGTGCAGTCCAAGCCCGGTCGGGTCAACCTGCTCTACGTGAACAAGCTGGAGGGTCGGGTCACCTCCGAGAAGGCCGTGCGTGAGGCCATCAGCACCGCCATCGACCGCAAGGCCTACGTCGACGTGGTCCTGGACGGCAACGGCGAGCCCGGTCGGTGGATGGCTCCCGAGGCGGTGCTGGGCGCCTCGGCCGACACCGTGAAGCCCATCTCGCGCGACCTCGACAAGTCGAAAAAGTTGCTGGAGGACGCCGGCTGGAAGGCGGGCGCCGACGGCATCCGCGAGCGGGACGGCAAGAAGCTGTCGGTCCGGCTCCTCGGCCAGCAGGAGGTGCCCGAGTCGTCGCTTCTGGTGATCCAGGCCAACCTGAAGGAGGCCGGCGTCGACACCGTCATCATGAAGACGCCCGACGGCGCCACCAGGAACAGCCTCTACGCCAGCGGCAAGGGCGACTTCGACCTCGACCTCGAGCCTCCCAACCAGAACGACGGCAACCCCGCCTTCCTGCCGGTGCTGCGGATGTACTCCAAGAGCGCCACCAACGTGCAGTTCGCCCCCAACGCCGTCCCCGTCACCGAGAACGGCCCGGCCTTCGACGCCGAGGTCGACAAGGCCCTGGCGGCCAAGACCACCCCCGAGGTGCAGCAGGCGGCCGCCAACATGATGAAGATCCTGTCCAACGACGACTACCTGGTCATCCCGCTGGCCGGCGCGAACCGGATCTACGGCATGTCGAAGGACGTCAACCTCGGCGACCCCCACCCGTCGTTCACCAACCAGACCTGGTTCAGCCTCACCAAGACCAGCGGCAGCTAGACCGTGGGGCGCTACGTCGCCCGCCGCCTGCTCGTCTCGGTCCCGACGCTCCTGGTCCTGTCGTTCTGCGTCTTCGTGCTGGTCTCCGCCGCGCCGGGCGACCCGGCCGAGGAGCTGGCCCGGCGCACCTCCCCGGGGGAGGAGGTGACCGAGGCCAGCCTGGCCCAGGCCCGCACCGAGCTCGGCCTGAACCGGCCCTTCCTCCTGCAGTACTCCAGCTGGCTGAAGGGGGCGGTGGCGGGCGACCTGGGCAACTCGTTCACCACCAACAAGCCGGTGGCCGACGAGATCCGCCAGCGGGTGCCGGCCACCGCCCAGCTGGCCGGGCTGGCCTTTCTGCTTGTGATGGTCGCGGCAGTGCCCCTCGGGATCCTGGCCGCGCTGGCCCACCGGCACTGGGCCGACCACGCCATGCGCTTCATCGCTCTGATCTTCGCCTCGGTGCCAGGGTTCGTCCTCGCCTATGTGCTGATCATCGTGTTCGCCACCCGGCTGCGGCTGCTGCCGGTGGCGGGGCGGGGCGACTTCGACACCTACGTGCTGCCGGCCGTCGCCCTGGCTGTCGGGCCAGTGGCGGTGGTGTCCCGCCTGCTGCGGTCGAGCCTGCTCGAGGTGTTCGTCGAGGACTACATGCGCACGGCCCGCGCCAAGGGACTGGGCGGCCTGCAGGCCGTGGTCCGCCACGGTCTGCGCAACGCCAGCATCCCGGTGGTCACCATCATGGGTGGCCTCCTCGCCGGGCTCCTCGACGGGGCCCTCATCGCCGAGGTCATCTTCGCCTGGCCGGGTCTGGGCCGTCTGACCTTCGAGGCCATCTCCCAGCGCGACCACCCGATGATCCTTGGCGTCGTCCTGTTCACCGGCGCCGTGTACATCGTGATGAACCTGCTGGTCGACCTGTCGTACCGGCTGTTCGACCCCCGCATCCGGGTCGAGGCGGGTGGTGGCGTTGGCTGAGGCCGTGGCCTCTTGCGAGGGTGCGCTCGCCGGCCCGGGGGCGGGGCGACGGCGCACCGTGCGCCGCCTCCTGCGGGACCGCTCGGCCGTGGCCGGGATGGTGGTCGTGCTGGCCTTCGTGCTCGGCGCCATCGCCGCTCCGTGGCTGGCCCCGCAGCCGCCGGACATCACCGACTTCGGCAACCGGTTCGCCCCGCCCAGCATGGCCCACCCCCTCGGCACCGATCACGTCGGCCGTGACGAGCTGTCCCGGATCCTCCACGGGGCCCGGTTGTCCCTCGGCATGGCCCTGTCGGCCAC
>JBBPYZ010000128.1:0-14752 GCA_038199465.1 Acidimicrobiales bacterium
CGGGGCGACGTGGTCGTGGTCACCTGCAACTACCGGATCGGCGCCCTCGGCTTCCTCCATCTGGGCGACCTGGGCGGCGAGGCCTGGGCCGGCAGCGGCAACACCGGGCTCCTCGACCAGATCGCCGTGCTGGGCTGGGTGCGGGCCAACGTGGCCGCCTTCGGGGGCGACCCGGGGCGGGTGACGGTCTTCGGCGAGTCGGCCGGGGCCATGTCGATCGCCACGCTCCTGGCCATGCCCGAGGCGACCGGGCTGTTCCAACGGGCCATCCTCCAGTCCGGGGCCGGCACCTTCGTCCAGGACCGCCCGACGGCGACGGCGCTGGCCGTCAACGTGCTCGACGAGCTGGGTGTGCCCCACGACGACCTGGCCCGGCTGGCCGAGGTCCCGGTCGAAGCCCTCCTTGACGCCCAGGCCGCCGCCGGCGGCCGCCGCAGCGGCGTCGGCCTGGCCTTCATGCCCGTCGTCGATGGGGCCACCCTCCCCCGGCTCCCCGAGGAGGCCCTGGCCGATGGCGCCGCCGCCGGGGTCAGCGTGCTGGTGGGCTCCAACCGCGACGAGATGCGCCTGTTCGCAGCGGTCGCCCCCGACGCCTTCGCCTGCGAGGACGAGGCCCGGCTGGTCGCCAAGGTCGCCGAGCTCCCCGACGTCGGGGAGGCTGCCGCGGCCCTGGTGGCCGCCTACCGCCGTCGCTGGCCCGAGCTGTCCCCCACCGACCTCCACGTGGTGCTCCACACCGACCACGCCTTCCGCCGCCCCGCCCAGCGCCTCGCCGCCTGGCAGGCCGAGGCCGGCGCCGGCGCCTGGGTCTACGAGCTCACCTGGGCGTCACCGGTCCTCGGGGGGTTCCTCGGCTCCTTCCATGGTCTCGAGCTGCCCTTCGTCTTTGACAACCTGGGCCAGCCCGGCATCGAGATGCTGACCGGTGGCGGCGACCACCTCCAGGACCTGGCCGACCGGATGGCCGGGGCCTGGCTGGCCTTCGCCCGCGACGGCGACCCCGGCTGGCCGGCCTACGACCCGCAAGGCTCCCGGGCCACCATGCGCTTCGACCTTCCGGGCGGCCTCGTGAAGGACCCTGACCCCGGGCTGCGGACCGCCTGGGGCTCCCTCGGGCTGTGAAGGGGGCGTGCGGTGGCGGCGCCCGGTACGAGCCGCTACTCCGTTGGAGCGACAGGAGTTGGGGGGTCGTCACCAGAGCCGGACCGGTCCCGGCCGTGGCCACGACCGGTGGTTCGGTGGTCAGGTCGAGATCCGTCATCGTGACGGGCTACAGGCCTTCGATCCGACGCTTCGCAACTTCGGTTTCATCAGCGAAAGATCACCCGTTCCACGGTGTCCTTCTTCGCGTCTCGGATCAAGACCTGGTTGCCGCTGTCCTGGGTGTCCTGAAAGAACTTCTCGTTGACGATCGCCTGCCGAAGTGCTTCGGTCTTGGTGATGCCCCTCTTGGTCGCCAGGACGCCGAGGGCCTTCACGACCTCCTCGGGCAGGTTGACGGTCACCTTGGTGGTTGCCATGAGACGCTCCTCCGGAGACGCCGGTCCCGAGGATCGGGAACCGTATGTGATACGGCGATAGTACGGTTCCCGACCGACGTCGTCAACCCCTCAGGTCAGTCCCGCAGGATGGACAACAGGCGCAGGATCTCGACGTAGAGCCACACCAGGGTGACCATGATCCCGAAGGCGGCGAACCAGCCGTAGCGTTCGGGCAGGCCCTGGCGGGCGCCCCGCTCCACCAGGTCGAAGTCGAGGACCAGGTTGAAGGCGGCCAGGCCGATGGCGAACAGCCCGATGGCGATCCCGAGCGGCCCCTGGCGCAGGCCCAGCCCGCCGTCGGTGAAGATCCCGGCCACGAGGTTGACCATGATGAGGACGAAGAAGCCGATGGTGGCCCCGGTCACCACCTTGGTGAAGCGGGGGGTCACCCGGATGCGGCCGCTCTTGTAGAGCCCCAGCATCACCGCCGTCACCCCGGCGGTGCCGACGACGGCCTGGACCACGATGCCCGGGTAGAGCTGGTTGAACATCTGGCTGATGCCGCCGAGGAACACCCCTTCGACCGCGGCGTACGCCAGGATCACCGTCGGGTTCATCACCTGCTTGAAGATGATGACCAGGGCGAGGACGAGACCGACGATGGCGGCGGGGAAGGCCAGGGCCCCGAGGTCGAGGGCCCAGGTGACGCCTCCGGTGACCACTGCGGTGGCCAGGAGCAGGCCGGTTCGGTAGACGACGTCGTCGACGGTCATGCGGCCGGTGTCGCGTGAGGTGGCGCTCGGGTCGGCGTACGCCGCCTCGAGCGGGTCGTGGGTCTGAGTCCCGCCGCCGGCAAAGGCGGGGCTCCGGGTGAGCGCGGGGTTGTTGCTGGTGCGCACGATCAAGGTCCTCCGTTGACAGGCCGAGCGGCCATCTTGCCTCTACAACGCCATGGCCGTGCGAAACGTGCCCGCTGGAGTCTGTGGGCCGCCGGGCCGCCGTTAGGCTTGTCCGACGAAGGTCCGAGCACCAGGAGGGACCAGCATTGCCCCAGAGCAGCTTCTCCATCGGGAACATCGTCCGGGGCTGGGCCAGTTCCACCCCGGACGCCACGGCCGTCACCCAGGACGGAGCCGACCTCTCCTGGGGCGACCTGTACGAGCGCAGCCGGCAGGCGGCCGGCGCCCTCCAGGCCGACGGTGTCGGCCCCGGCGACCGGGTGGCGTTCCTCGACAAGAACGGGTTCGCCTACTTCGAGGTCCTGTTCGGCGGGTCGCTGCTGAACGCGGTGAACGTAGCGGTGAACTGGCGGCTGGCCCCCGCCGAGATGGCCTTTGTCATCAACGACGCCGAGGCCAAGGTCCTGGTGGTCTCCACCGACTTCAGCGACCAGCTGGGCCAGCTGGTGGGCCAGCTCACCACCGTCACCAGGATCGTGGTCATCGGCGAGGGCCCGGGCGACCACGTGGGCTACGAGGCGTGGCTGGCCGCGGCGGCGCCGCTCGATCCCCAGCTGCCGACGGCTGACGGCGACGTCGCCGTGCAGCTGTACACCTCGGGAACCACCGGGCTGCCCAAGGGCGTGATGCTCACGAACTGGAACTTCGAGGGCCTGATGAAGGTGGCCGCCCAGCTGGAGATCGGGCCGACCTCGGTGAGCATGGTGGCCATGCCGCTCTACCACGTGGGCGGCTCGGGGTGGGCCCTGTTCGGGATGCACGCCGGCGCCCACTCGGTGGTCGTCCGGGAGATCGACCCGGCCGCCATCCTCCAGCTGATCCCCGAGCACCGGATCACCCACACCTTCCTGGTGCCCATCGCTCTGTTCTTCCTCACCCTCACACCCGGGGTCGAGGACGTCGACTACTCGAGCCTGGTGGCCATCGTCTACGGCGCCTCACCGATCGCCGAGGACCTGCTGGACCGCTGCATCGAGCTCTTCGGCTGCGGCTTCTACCAGGTGTACGGCCTGACCGAGACGACCGGGGCCGTGACCCTCCTCACCCCGGCCGACCACCGCGACGCCGACAACCGTGACCGGCTCCGCTCCGCCGGCCGGCCCATGAAGAACGTCGAGATCCGCTGCGTCGACCTCACCACCGGCGTCGACGTCGCCCCAGGCGAGGTCGGCGAGATCTGGATCCGGGCCCCGCAGGTGATGCAGGGCTACTGGCACCAGCCCGAGGCCACCTCCGAGGCCCTCACCGACGACGGGTGGTTCAAGACCGGCGACGCCGGCTACGTCGTCGACGGCTATCTGTACCTCCACGACCGGGTGAAGGACATGATCGTCTCGGGCGGCGAGAACGTGTACCCGGGCGAGGTGGAGAAGGTCCTCTCGACCCACCCGGGCGTGGGCGACGTGGCCGTGATCGCCGTCCCCTCCGAGCGCTGGGGCGAGGAGGTCAAGGCCGTGGTGGTCAAGGCCGCGGGCCTGGACCCCACCCCCGATGAGCTCATCGCCTTTGCCAGGACCCGGCTGGCCGGCTACAAGGTGCCGAAGTCCGTCGACTTCGCCGCCGACCTCCCCCGCAACCCGACAGGCAAGGTCCTGAAGAAGGACCTCCGCGCCCCCTACTGGAAGGGCAGGGACCGCCAGATCGGCTGAGGCGGCTGCTTGTAGCCTCGTCGACCACGACCACCTCCCCTGACGACACGCTGATGGCCCTCGGCTGGGGCCCGGACCTGGCCTGCGCCCTGCCCCCCGACCTCATTCCGGCCCGCGTCGTGCGCTCCGACCGGGGCTGGGTCAACGCCCTCGGACGCCAGGGCGAGGTGCGCCTGCGCTTCGACCCGCTCCACCCGCTCTCTCCCGCCCCCACCACCGGCGACTGGGTCGCCTCCGCCGGCGACGACCTGGTGGTGGCCGTGCTGCCCCGGCGCACCGCGGTGGTCCGGGCCGGCGCCCACGACGAGGCCACCCCCCAGGTCCTGGCCGCCAACGTCGACCTCGTCGGGGTGTGCGTGCCGCTGTCGGCGCCCCCCAACCCCCGGCGCATCCAGCGCTACATCACCCTCGGGTGGTCCAGCGGAGCCACGCCGCTGCTGGTGCTGACCAAGGCCGACCGGGCCCGCAGCTCCGACGCCGCGGCCGAGGTGGGGGCGATGGCCCCCGGCGTGGAGACCGTGGTCGTCAGCCGCGACGGCCAGGGCATCGACGGCCTGCGGGCCTGCGTGGGCGGCGGGCGGACCATGGTGCTGATGGGGCCCTCGGGCGTGGGCAAGTCGACGCTGGTGAACGCCCTGGTGGGGCGCGACGCCATGGCCACCGGAGAGGTGCGGGCCGGCGACGCCAAGGGCCGCCACACCACCTCCACCCGCGAGCTGGTGCTCGTCCCCGGCGGTGGGGTTCTCCTCGACACGCCCGGCCTGCGATCGCTGGTGCCGTGGGACGACGGCGACGGGCTGGCCCGCGCCTTCCCCGACGTCGAGCCCCTGCTCGGCACCTGCCGGTTCGCCGACTGCCAGCACCAGGGCCAGCCCGGCTGCGCCCTGGAGGCGGCCGTCCTCGCCGGCCTCCTCACCCCGGCCCGCTTCGAGGGGTGGCGGCGCCTGCAGGAGGATTTGACCCGCATCGAGGTCGAGACCGACACCCGCCAGCGGGCGGCCCAGCAGGGGCGGTCCCGCAGGGGCGGCAGGTCCCGGGGCCGATGAGCGTCCGGTTCCTGAGGGGTCGGGTTGCGTAGTCTCAGGGCAACGATGTCGCGCCGCCCCGAGCTCGCTGCCCTCGCCCTCAGCCTGGTGCTGGTGGCGACCGCCTGCGGCTCGTCGTCGGCCGGCCCGACCGGTCCGGACGCCGGGCCCGCGCCCCGCATCGGCGCCCTCGCTGTGACCCCCCCGGCCGGCCCCATCGGCACCGTGTTCAGCATGGCCGCCCAGGGGCTGAAGGAGGGTGACGCGGTCACCTTCGAGATCACCTTTCCCGGCCAGGGCAAGGCGTTCCCGGGGGCGGCGCTCCCCGTCGCCGCCGATGGCACGGTGTCCACCACCTACCGGGCCACGACGGCCAACCAGCCCGGGGTCTACCTGGTGCGCCTCAGTGGCCCCCCCGGCACCCTGGCCGAGGGCCGCTTCACCGTCACCGACGGCCCCCCGCTCACCACCACCATCCCCGAGACCACCAGTCCCACCACGGCCCGCACCGGTACCACCAGAGCCACCGGGCGGACCACGACCACGGTGAAGGGCGGCTCGACCACCACGTCCACCGTGAAGGGGGCCACCACCACCTCGACCACCAAGAAGCCGTCCGCTTCCTCCAGCACCGTCACGACCAGGCCGGTCACCTCCCCCTAGGGTTCGGTCCGGTGGACTCCGGCGACGTGGTGCTGTGGGCGGAGACCGACGGGGTGGCCACCCTCACCCTGAACCGGCCCGACCGCCTGAACGCCTGGACGGGATCGATGCAGGCCCGCTACCTCGAGCTGCTGCACCGGGCGGCGGAGCGGCCGAGCGTCCGAGCCGTGGTCGTCACCGGGGCCGGGAAGGGCTTCTGCCCGGGCATCGACCTCGACCTGCTGGCCGGCGTGGTCGCCGGCGGGACCGGCGATGCCCCAGGTCCCGACGTGGCCGGGCTGCTGCCCACCGGACCCGGCACCCGCCCGGAGTCCTTCGCCGCCTCCATCCCGAAGATCGTGGTGGCGGCGGTCAACGGGGCCTGCGCCGGCATCGGCCTGGTCCAGGCCCTCTGCTGCGATTTGCGCTTCGCCGCCGCCGGGGCCCGGTGGACCACCGCCTTCGCCCGCCGGGGCCTGGTGGCCGAGTACGGCTCGGCGTGGCTGCTGACCCGCCTGGTGGGCACCAGCCGAGCGCTCGACCTGCTGGCCTCAGGCCGGGTGTTCACCTCGGAGGAGGCGCTTGCCCTGGGCTTGGTCAGCCGGGTCGTGCCGGCCGAGGAGGTGGTCGCCGCCGCCCAGACCTACGCCCGGGACCTGGCCGCCAGCTGCTCGCCAGCGTCGATGGCGATGATGAAGCGGCAGGTGCACGCGGCGTGGGACTCCTCCCTCGACGCAGCCATCTCGCTGGCCGACCGCCTGGCCCTCGAGAGCCTGAACGGTCCCGATGTCGTCGAGGGCGTCCGGTCCTACCAGGAGCGCCGCCCGCCCGCCTTCTCGCCCCTGGGCGAGGGAACCACCTTCACCGCCGGCTGATGGCGGCAGCCGTCGCGGTGGACCGCATCGCCATCCTCGGTTCCCGGGGCAGCGTCTCCACCATCCGACCGGACGGGACCGACCCACGCGTCGTCTCCCCCGGCGGCCGGTCGACCCAGCAGCAGGTGGCCTGGGGGCCGGGCGGCAAGCGGCTGGCCTGGGGGCGGGCCGAGGGCCGGGGACCGGGGCAGGCCAGGTCGTCGCTCGTCTCGGCCGACCCCGACGGCGGCGACCAGATGGTCACGCCGCTGCCGACCACGCCGTTCTATCTGTGGTGGCGACCCGACGGCCGGGCTCTGGCCTGCCTGGCCAACGGGCCGCAGGGAATCGACCTGGTGCTGGTCGAGCCCGGAGGCCCGGCCCGCGTGGCCCTGCGGGGCGCGCCGCTGTTCGTCTCCTGGTCACCCGACGGGACCCAGCTGGTGGGCCACGTCGCCGACGACCGGCGCGTCGTCGTCGTCGGCAACCCGGGCGCCGAGGGGTACGAGGGGCACGAGCTGGCCCGGTCGGAGGGGTTCTCGGCGCCGGCGTGGACGGCCGAGGGCATCGTGGCCGACGTCACCGGCCCGGACGGCCGGCGCCTCCTGGCCGTCCTCGACCCCGCCACCGGTGCCGTGCGCCGACCACTGGCCCGCCACGACGACTGGGCCCGGGTGGTGGCCACGGGCGGCACCCGGGTCGCCTTTTGCGTCGGCCCGCTCGAGCCCGGCCGGGACCTTGACGTGCTGATGGAGGAGGGCGAGGCCATCCCCGGGGCATTGTCGGTGGTGGACCTGGCCACCGGCTCGCTCGACGTGGTGCTGGCCTCGCCCCCGGTGGCCGCCGAGTGGTCGCCGGACGGCCGCCGCCTCCTGGTGCTGGCCGCCGACCACACGGGGGGCGGGCCCCCGCTGGTGCGCTGGCTGGGGTGGGACGGGGCCCTGGCCCGGCCCATCAGCGATCCCTTCACCCCCGGGGCCTGGTGGACCCGCACCGAGCTGGCCTTCGCCGAGCAGTTCGGTCAGAGCCGCCGCACCTGGTCCCCCGACAGCCGCTCGATCACCTACGCCGTCCGCCAGCGCAGCGGCGGCGACGTCATCGTCGTCCAGTCCGCCGACCCCGACGCCGACACCAGGCCAATCGTCCTCTCCCCCGGCCTGGCCTCCTCCTGGAGCCCTGCGTAGGCCGGCGCGCTTCGCCAGCCTGTCAGTCGGCGATCAGCGACAGACCAGTGCCGTCGGGTGCGGTCAGGCGAAGTGTTTGGCCGGTGACGTCGGCGGTCACCGGTCCCCGCAGGACGGCGAGCACCACCGCCTCGGTGCGGGCCTGAACCGGGTCACACGACGCGGCGCTCAGCGCCAGGGGCCCGAAGGTGATGCTCTGGCCTACGACGTCGGCGGGGCCGTCGAGCCTCCGGCAGCCGGTGAAGCCGGTCACCCGGCCAGCCTGGAAGGACAGGAAGCCGACTCGTCCGGACGAGGAGGCGACGGCGCCGTCGAAGGTCCCGTCGATGATCCAACGGGCCCCCTCGATCGGACGGTCAGGGTCGGCGACCCGGCGGTCGAGGAACCGGACCTCTGCGGCATCGCTGCGCAGCACCAGGTCATCGCCGGTTAGCGTGACCATCGGTCGGTCCCCCACCAGAGAGAGGACGAAGTCCTCCTGCTCGACCAGGTCAGCGGGGCAGCCCATCTCCGTCACGGCGAGATCCGCGAGGATGAGGCGGCCGTCGGCGATACGCCCCGGCCCGGACCCGCTGTTGCATCCTGTGCCGACCCTGACCCGGCCCGGCTGGGTGAAGTCGAGCGACACCGTGCCGACCAACCCATGGGGCTCCCCGTCCGAGGTCGCCCCCGTGGCCAGGAAGGAGCGGCCCTCGACCGAGCTCGCCGGGGGTCCGGCTGGCCCGGGCTCGGCGGACCCACAGGCCGCGAGGATGACCGCTCCGGCGAGGACGGGGAGGAACAGGATCGTCCGGAGGCGCATGGATCTGTGACGTCGGTCGAGGCCAGCGCGGTTCCCGCTCCGGCCACTACCAGACAGGTTGGAAGTGGCCGACGCTCGGGGGCTGGAGGAGGCGGCGCTGCTGGTCGGTGAGGCGGCGGTCGAGGACGGGGCGGAGGTGGTGCCAGTCGCTCCAGGCCGACGAGCCGGGCGAGTACTTGTAGAGCAGGGCCAGCCGGTCGTGCGGGCCGCGCCAGGGGACGGTGCAGTGGGCCAGCGCCTCGGTGAACACCAGGAGGTCGCCGGCCCGCATGGGGACCTCGACCACCATCGCCTCGGCCCCGGCGGGCACGGCCATCCCGGCCCGGTGGCTGCCGGGGATGCAGCCGAACCCGCCGCTGCCCGGCGGCTGGTCGACCAGCGCCCAGGCCAGGGTGACCAGCCCCGAGCGCAGCCGGTCGCCGTCGTGCACGAAGTACTGGGCCGGGTCCCAGGGCACCGAGCCGCCGTGCAGCCCGAGACCGGCGGTGGCGGGGGCCATGCGGATGGCGTAGGCGTGGTCGAGCCGGGTGGCGGGGCCGTGGACCTCATCGAGCACGGCGAGGGCGGCGGGGTGGTCGAGGAGGTCGAGGAAGGCCGGACCTTGCATGAGCAGGTCGTTGATCCGCTGGGATCCCAGGTCGCCAGCCGGCTGCGGCAGCCGGAGGGCGGCGACAGCGTCGGTCAGAGCGGCGATCTCCTCCGGTCGGAGCACCCCGTGCAGGACCAGCACGCCACGCACGTCGAGCTCGTAGCGGTGCGGCTCGCTGAGGTGGAGGCGCCCGCTCACCCGCCGGCCCCCGTCATCCGCCACGCCCTGGTCACGCTGCTCGATGGTAGGAGCCCCCAGGCGGATCGGGCCTCGCGAGGTTCGCCGACGTGACCGGCGGGAACGCAGGGGAGGTGGAGATCGCCGGCGCCCCTTCGGACAACACCACCGGTGGTGCTGTCATCGCCTCGTTCCAGGACGAGGGCTACCTGGCCGAGCTGTGGGCCCAGCCCGAGGGCCAGGTGCGCTGCGGCGCCTGCGGGGTCACCTCACCCGCCGCCGCCTTTTCCGTGGGCCGCCAGCGCCGCCTGGAGGGGGCCAGCGATCCCGACGACATGCAGCTGGTGGTCGGCGCCATCTGCCCGGCCTGCGGCGCCCGGGGCGTGCTCACCCTCCAGTACGGGCCCAAGGCCAGCCAGCAGGACGCGGATGTGGTGGTCGCCCTCCCCCGCTGATCAGCGGGTTCCCGGCGCCTTTGGCGGGAGGGTCGGGTTCGGGACGGTGAGGAAGCGGTAGGCGATGACCCCGCTCGACACCAAGTTGGCCAGCGGGAGGGCGATGGTGGGCCTGGGGCCCCACAGGTTGGGCCAGCGGCGGCGCCACCACAGGGCGCTGCCCAGCACCCACAACGTCGACGAGGCCAGCGTCCCGGCCCGGGCCCGGGCCCGCCAGCGGGAGGTGGAGGTGAGGCCGGCGACGGCCAGGTCGATCGGGAAGTAGGCCGGGAAGGTGGCCAGGCACTGGCCCACGCTGGCCCCGACGCCCTTGCCGCCCCGCCCGTACACCGGGAAGCAGTGGCCGATCACCGAGGCGGCCCCAGCCACGCAGCCCCCGGTGTCACCGGCCACGGCCCGACCCACGAAGGAGGCGGCCGCGCCCTTGGCGATGTCGGCGCCGATGACCGCCGCCCCCCAGCGGGGCCCGAGCAGGGTGTAGGCGTTGGCCCCACCCGGGTTCCCCGACCCGGAGGTCCGCAGGTCGATGGTGCCGCCGGAGGCGAGGCGGGCGGCCAGGTCGGCCGAGGGCGTGGTGCCGACCAGGTACCCCACGAGCGCCGCCGCCGGAAGGCCCCAGATGCTGCCACGCGCCCCCGGGCTCATGGCTGGACGCTAGCGACTGCGTCGGCCGGTCACGTCGCCCGGACGCCACTTGCCGGCGTTGACGGCCTTCTCCTCGACCACGGCCCGCTCGAGGGACCGCACCTCGTCACGGGTCAGGTCCCGCCAGCTGCCTGGCGGCAGCGACCCGTCGACCAGCGGGCCGATCCTGGTGCGCACCAGCCGCACCACGGGGTGGCCGATGGCCTCGCACATGCGGCGAACCTGACGGTTCCGGCCCTCGTGCAGGGTGAGCTTCAGCAGGTTCGGCGCCGGGCTCGACGCCTTGGCCGGCGCCGTCATACCGTCCTCCAGCTCGACCCCTGCCCGCAGCTTGCGCAGGTCCTTCGGCCACAGCTCGCCCTCGACCTCGGCCAGGTACTCCTTCTCCACGCCGAAGCTGGGGTGGGTGAGGCGGTGGTGGAGCTGGCCGTCGTTGGTGAGCAGGAGCAGGCCCTCGGTGTCGACGTCGAGGCGGCCCACCGGCACGACCCTGGGGTCGGTCGGCACCAGCTGCACCACCGTGGGCCGGCCCTGGGGGTCCTCGGCGGTGGCCACCACCCCCCGGGGCTTGTTGAGCAGCCGGTAGGCCAGGCCCTGGGCCGTGCCGATGGGTGTGCCGTCGACGGCCACCACGTCCAGCTCGGGATCGACCCGCCGGCCGAGCACCGCCACCCTGCCGTTCACCCGCACCCGGCCGGCGTCGATCAGGTCCTCGGCCACCCGCCGGCTGCCGATGCCCGCCCGGGCCAGCACCTTCTGCAGCCGCTCCCCCTCGAACAGCTCGGCCGGCTCGGGGTCGTCATCGCCGTCGTCGGCGTCCCCGGCAGGTTCGATTCCCTCGGTCGCCCTGAGGTCACCGCTGTCACCGTCGTCGTCTCCATCCCCGCCGCCGAGGCTGGCCCCTCCTAGGTCCCACCATCGCTCGCCGGTGTCTTCGGTGTCCTCGGTCTCGTCGGGTCCGTGGGGCCCGTCGGTCTCGTGGCGCTCTGCGTGTGCTGCGGGTGATGGCGCCTCGATGGCAACGGGCGGCTCGGGTCCAACGTCGTTGTCCGCCGGTCTCGGATCGCCCGCCCCGCCGCGGTGCCTGGTGCCGGTCATCCGGCTGATCCGTCGTCGCGCAGGCCCCGCTCCAGGGCCTCGACCAGCGAGGCGTCGGGCACGAACGCACCGAGCGACGGCAGCCGGTCCAGCGAGTCGATGCCGAGCGACTCGAGGAACTGCGAGGTGGTCCCGTACAGCACGGCCTGTCCGGGGCCGGGGTCCCGGCCGACCTCGGCCACGTAGCCCCGGCCGGTGAGGGTGCGCAGCACCCCGTCGACGTTGACGCCCCGGATGGCGGCGACCTGGGCCCGGCTCACCGGCTGCTTGTAGGCGACGATGGCCAGGGTTTCGAGGGCCGCGGCGGACAGCTTGGACGACTGCCCCTCGAGCACGAACCGCTCGACCCACGGGGCGCACTCGGGATGGGTCTGGTAGCGGTAGCCGCCCGCCACCCGGGCCAGCTGGAAGCCCCGGCCTTCGCTCTCGTAGCCGGCGGCCAGCGCCTCGCACAGCTCCACCACCCGAGCGGTGGGGATCTCGAGCAGCTGGGCCAGCAGGTCGGGAGGCACGGGCTCCTCGGCGACCAGGATCACAGCCTCGATGGCCCGCTCTTCGGGAGACGGCACGAGGGCCCATCCTGCCATCCGGCAGGTCTCCGCATCGCCTCGTGCGCTCAGGTCCCTGGTCGAGCCGGTCCCGCCGGGCCGGCGGAGCCCGTCAGCCCAGCAGGTCGGTGGCGGCGATGGCGGCGCTCGGCAGGGCGATGGGCCGAAGGACCTCGCCGGGGCCCACCCGGACGATGGAGCGGTAGGTGCCTTCGTGCGGGTCGGTGCAGACCGAGACGGTGCGGGCATTGACATCCAACAGCCAGACCTCGACGACCGCGGCGGTGGCGTAGAGAGGGAGCTTCACCTCCCGGTCGAAGCGGGCGCTGGTGTCGCCCACCTCGATGAGCAGCAGTACATCGGCCACCGTCGGGTGGCGGGTGCCGTAGAAGTCATCACGGTGGCGCAGCACGGTCACGTCGGGCTCGGGCATGGACAGGTCGCTCAGGTGGAGCGGGTTCTGCACCCGGACGATCACCTCGGTGGCGATGGTGCGCCACAGGTGGTGGGCGCAGCGGTCCACCCGGGACGAGTGCGGCGGTCCGATGGGCGCCATCTCCACCACCTCTCCGTCCAGCAGCTCGATCCGCTCGTCAGGCCCGAAGACGCCGGCCTCGGTCATGCGCTCGTACTCCGCCACCGTGAACCGCCGCCGGGCGATGGGGGCAACCACGGTCATGAGGTCAGGCTATCGCCGCCGGATCGTAGGCTCGCCTCCCGTGCCTGAGCCCCGTCGCGTCGTCGTCACCGGTCTCGGGGCGATCTCGCCCGTCGGGCTGGACGTCGCCTCGACCTGGGCCGCCCTGGTGGCCGGCAAGGGCGGGGCCGGCACCATCACCCAGTTCGACGCCACCGGGTTCCCGGTGCGGATCGCCGCCGAGGTGAAGGGCTTCGACCCCGGGGCCACCTTCGGCAAGCGCCGGGCCCGCCACCTCGACCGGTTCGCCCAGCTCGGCCTGGTCGCCGCCGCCGAAGCCGTCGCCGCCAGCGGCGTGCTCGACGGCTACGACCCGGAGCGGTCGGGCGTGGTGTGGGGCAGCGGCATCGGCGGGCTGCGCACCCTGGAGGACCAGATCATCCTGCTGCACGAGCGGGCCCCCGACCGGGTCAGCCCGTACCTGACCCCGATGATGATCGCCAACATGGCGGCGGGCGAGATCGCCATGGAGCACCACCTGCTGGGCCCCAACACCTGCACGGTCACCGCCTGCGCCGCCTCGGCCCACGCCATCGGCGACGCCGCCGAGCTGATCCGCTGGGGCCGGGCCGACGTGATGGTGGCCGGTGGCAGCGAGGGCTCGATCACCCCGATCGGCATGGCCGGCTTCGCCGCGGCCAAGGCCCTGAGCGAGCGCAACGACGACCCCGACCGGGCCAGCCGGCCCTTCGACCGGGGCCGCGACGGGTTTCTGGCCGGCGAGGGCGGCGCCGCCCTGGTGCTGGAGGAGCGCGGCCGGGCCGTGAACCGGGGCGCCGAGATCTGGGCCGAGCTGGTGGGCTACGGGCTGACCAGCGACGCCTTTCACGCCACCGCCCCCCACCCCGAGGGTGATGGAGCCATCCGCTGCATGCGCCTGGCCCTGGCCGATGCCGGCGTCGACCCGGCAGAGGTCGACTACGTGAACGCCCACGGCACCTCCACCGCCCTGAACGACGTCACCGAGGCCCGGGCCATCCGGGTCGTGATGGGCGACGGCGTGCCGGTGTCGTCGACCAAGTCGATGACCGGCCACCTCCTCGGCGCCGCCGGCGCCCTCGAGGCCGTGGCCACCATCCTGGCCATCCGCCACAGCATCCTGCCCCCCACCATCAACCACGACGACCCCGACCCCGAGATCGGCCTCGACGTGGTCCCGAACCAGGCCCGGGAGCAGCTGGTGCGGGTGGCCCTTTCGAACAGCTTCGGCTTCGGCGGCCACAACGCCACCCTGGCCTTCCGGTCGGTCTAGCGCCGGAAGTGTCCAGTGTCCATGGACGCCATCTAGTCTGAGGCTCATGCAGGGACGGACCGTCATGGCCAGCACCTTCAAGCAGCAGTGCCTGGCCCTCCTCGATCAGGTCGAGACCACCAAGGTGCCCATCATCGTCACCAAGCACGGCCGCCCCGTGGCCCGGGTGGTGCCTGTCGACGATCTCGAGGTCCAGGCGACCATGGGTTCGGTCACGCTCCTGGCCGACGACGACGAGGCCTACTTCTCCACCGGCGAGGCGTGGGAGGCGGAGACCGACGCACCGTGAAGGTCCTCCTCGACACCCATGTGGTCCTGTGGTGGCAGGCCGGCGGAGCGCGGCTGTCAGCCCACGCGGCCCGGGAGATCGCCCGCGCCGACGCCGTCCTGGTCAGCCCCATCACGTGCTGGGAGATCACCGTCCTCCACACCCGCGGTCGCGTGGCGCTCGACCGGGACCTCTACCTGTGGGTGCGCGACCTCCTGGGTCAGGAGCGGGTCGAGGTCGCACCGCTCTCCCCGCAGGGTGCCGTCGCCGCCGGCCTCCTCGGTCGGTCGGGGTTCCACGCCGATCCGGCCGACCGGTTCCTCTACGCCACCGCCAGCGAGCTGGCCGTGCCGCTCGTCACCAAGGACGCCGCCATCCGGGAGCATGCCCGGGCCGCTCGCGACGTGCGCACCGTGTGGTAGCACCC
>JBBPYZ010000129.1:0-3928 GCA_038199465.1 Acidimicrobiales bacterium
CACGCAGGCGTGCACCTGGCCCACCGAGGCGGCGGCCAGGGGGGCCTGGTCGAAGCTGAGGAACAGCTGGGCCACCGGGCGGCCCAGGTCCTTGCGGATGATCTCCTTGGCCACCTTGCCGTCGAAGGGCGGCACCTCGTCCAGGGTGTGCATGGCCTCGTCCGACAGCACCTTGGGGAAGATGCCGGGCGACGAGGCGATCAGCTGGCCCAGCTTCACGTAGGTGGGGCCGAGCGCCTCGAACCCGTCGATCAGGCCCCGGCAGGCGGCGGCGGCGGGAGCCCGGTTCCGGATCTTGAACAGGCTCGGGATGAGGCGCCGCAGCACGGTGAGGGTCAGGATGAAGCCCACCACCGCCATGCGCCGCAGCTCGGTGAGGCCGAACCCGGTGAGGCTTGGCGGGTCGACGACCAGCGCCGAGTCGGGCGGGCCGTCGGCGTAGGGGCCCCGGAACCGGGGGATCTCCTTGGCCGGAGCCGCCGGGGCTTTGGGCGCCTCGGTGGCCTTCGGCGCCGCCGAGCCGTTGCTGGCGGCCTTGTGGGTGGGCTGGACCCGGTGGCTGGAAGGGTTGCGGTCGAGCTGGGCGTCGAGCGACACCAGGCCGATGAGCTTGCCGTCGTCGACCACCGGCAGGTGGCGGATGGCGTGCTCGGACATGATGGCCAGCGCCGAGCCGCACTCGAGGTCGGGGCCGACGGTCACCAGGTTGGTGGCCATGTGGGTGCTGACCCGGTTCCCGGCCGGGTTCTCGCCGTCGCCCACCACCTGCACGAGGTCGCGCTCGGTGAGGATGCCGACCGGCCGGTCGTCCTCCATGACCATCAGCGCCGAGGCCTGCCACTTCCGCAGCGTCCGGGCCGCATCCTGCAGCGTGGCCTCCGGTCCGACCGTGGCCACCTCGCGCTGCATCATCTCGTCGACCCGCATCCCCCGCTCGACCTTCATCCCCCGCTCCGATCTCGACCCCGGGCCGGACCGCTACTCCCCCGCCCCGCCCGGATCTAAGACGAAGGCGATCTTCACCTGCACTTTGTACAGGCTGATCTCGCCGTTCTCAACGGTGGCGCTGCTGGAGAGCACATCCACCCCCGTGATGTTCCGCAGGGTCCTGGACGCGGCGGCCACCGCGCTTCGGACGGCGTCGCTGAACGAACTCGGCGAGCTGCCCACCAGCTCGATGATCTTCACGACACCCCCGGGCACCTCGTCAGCCATGCTTCCCCCTCGATCGGCAGTCGTTGCAGCCTACCGCCTGTTCTGCCCACAGGAGCCTCGGCTGATGCGGACAGCGGCACCCCGGGCGGTACCGTCGGCACCGAGCCTGCGGCGGCCCAGCCGCTGCTGAGGGGAGATCGAGGTGCCCACCGCGGCCACATTCGACGCCGAGAAGCCCGTATCCGACGACGAGCTCACCGCCCTCGCTCTGGCCGCCGATCCCGACACAGCCGTCGCGCCCGGGGCCGTGAGCATCTGGGCCGAGGTCGATGCCGAGCCCCACCTGCTGCCCGCCTGGTACATGCCCCGGCCGCGGCGGCGGGTCTCAAGCCGGCGCCAGCGCATCGTGATCGGGGTGGTGGTGGCCGCCTTCCTCCTCATCGACGCCGCAGGCCTGTGCAGCACCTACGGGTGGGTCGGCTGAGCCGAGCTCAGCTGCGGCCGGACGGTCCGATGAGGGCCCGGTCCAGGCGCCCCGAGCGGAGGAACCGCTCCCGGTTCTCCGGCTCCAGCAGCCGGAAGCGGCGCACGCACCACCACAGGGCGGCCAGGCCGGCCAGCTCCATGGCCAGGCGCAGAGGCCAGGGGCGGCCTAAGGTGGGCAGCTGCTCGTCGCCGAACGACAGCCCGCCCAGCGGCCAGGCGATCAGGCGGGTCGACGACCACATCCCGTCGAGCACCAGGTTCATGAAGAGGCCGATCGGAAGGGCCAGCAGCCGCCGGCGCAGGGACCGGCGGCCGATGGTGCCCACCATCACCGCCGTGAGCAGCCCGATCGGAAAGGCCAGGGTGTGCAGGGGTCGGACGCCGCCGACGGCCAGGTCGAGCACCGCCGGCGCGGTGGCCGCGGCCATGACCAGCCGCTCGTCGAGGGCGGCGTCACGGAACACCGCCACGACCAGCACGAAGGACAGCCCGGCGAACCAGAGCAGCACAGACGCCGCCGCCCGGTCTCAGGCCCGGACGAGGATGCGCCCGCAGGCGTCGCAGGTCAGCACCTCCTCGGCCGGCGCCCGCCGGGCGTCGTCGAGGTCACGGGGCGACAGGGCCAGGTGGCAGCCACCGCACCTGCCGTCCTCCAGGCGGGCGGCGCCGGTGCCGCCCAGGTGGGCCCGCAGCCGGTCGTAGCGGGCCAGCAGCTCGCCGGGCACGTCGGGCGCCCGGCGCGCCCGCTCCGCCGCTACGCGGGCCAGCTCGGCGTCAACAGCCCGCTCGGCCACGGCCAGGCCGCCCCGGTGTGAGCGCACCGCGGCCACCGACTCGGCCAGCCGCTCGGCGGCGGCGGCGGCATCGGCCTCGGCGGCCTCCCTCTCGACCAGCGCCTCGAAGGCCTGGTCCTCCAGGGCCGTGGCCCGCTCGCGCAGGTGGGCCACCTCTTCGCCCCAGCGCACGATGTCCCGGGCCGCCGTCGACTCGCCCGAGCGCAGCCTGGCCTCGACGGCCGTGGCCCGGGCCTCGGTGGTGGCCAGCTGGCTCTCCAGCTCGGCCTGGCGGGCCGCCAAGGTGGTCAGCCGCTCCGCCGCCTGCTCGTCGGCCCGTTTGGCCGCCACCGCCGCGGCCTCGATCGCCGCCACCGCGGCCCGCTCGACGAGGTGTGACCGGCGGTGGCGCAGCTGGTCGGCCGCGGTGTCGACCGCCTGCACCAGGAGCAGGGCCTCCTGGTCGGGCGCGGCCATCAGCGGCGGCCCCTGGTCGTCTTGGTCGTCTTGGTCGTCTTGGTCGTCTTGGTCGTGCCCTCGGGGACCGTCGTGGCCGCGCCGCCCTTGGTCGTGGGCGCCGCGGGCTTGGTCGTGGCGGGCGCGACCTTGGTGGTGGCCTTGCTGCGCCTGGTGCTGCTCGACTCGCTCCCGCGGCCCGGCAGGATCGGGGCGCCCGGCGGGACCACGAACGGTCGGCTGCCGATGCCCGACTTGGCCGGGACCTGGGCGAAGTCAGGGGCCGGCTTGCCGGCCATGTAGGCGTCGGTGAACTTCTTCCAGATGGGAGCGGCAAAGGTGGCGCCGTACACCGCGCCCCGCCCGCCCAGGCCCTGCATCGACACGTTCCCCCGGGGCACCCCGACCCACACCACGGTGGTGCTGTTGGGCGTGTACCCGGCGAACCAGGTGTTCTTGGAGCCGTCGGTCGTGCCCGTCTTCCCCGCCGCCGGCCGGTTGCCGCTGAGCCGGCAGCAGGTGGCCGTGCCCCCGAAGACACCGGTCTGGATGTCGGCGGCGGTTCGGGCCACGACGACCGGCAGCACCCGCTTGCCCTCCCCCGCCCCCTTGAACAGCACCTTGCCGGTACGGTCCTCGACCCGGTCGATGAAGGTGGGGGCGTGGTACACGCCGTCGTTGGCCACCGCCGCATAGGCGGCGGCCATCTCGAGGGGCGTGGCCTCCTCCACCCCGATCGGCATGGTGGCCACGTTCTCGATCGGGTAGCGGGGGTTCTGGCCCAGGCCCAGGCGCTTGGCCATGTCGATCACCTTGGGGAACCCGATGGTGGCCGCCATGCGCTCAAAGGCGCAGTTCACCGAGCCGGCCGTGGCCGCGGCCATGGTCATGGTGCCGCCGCCCACCCCGTCGCCGGCGTGGGTGATGATGATGTCCTTGTTCGGCACCGCTCGGCGGGTTCGCTTGGTCTTGGACTCCCGGGCGTAGCACGGCCCGCTGCCGTCGACGGTGGAGCCCGGCCCGTAGCCCGCCTCGAGGGCGGCGAGCAGCGTGAACAG
>JBBPYZ010000130.1:0-7303 GCA_038199465.1 Acidimicrobiales bacterium
TCGGTGAACCCGGTCTCGGTGAAGACGTTGACGGCGTTCTTGTACTCGTGGCGCTGGGCGAAGTCCGGTTCCAGGCCGATCCAGGGCAGGGTGTCGCCGAGGAAGCTGGCCGTGGCCGAGACGCCGACCAGGCCCACGGTCCCAGCAGGCTGCAGCAGGACCCGGTCGAAGGCTGACGCCAGGTAGAGCGAACCGTTGCCCGGGAAGGCCTCGGCCCAGGCGGTGGCCCGCTTGCCGGCGGCCCGGAAGGCCAGGACGGCGTCGCGCAGCTCCTGCAGCACGGCGAGGGGGACCAGGGTGGGCTGGACCCGGGCCAGCAGGCCGCTGACCCGGTCGTCGCGGCTGGCCCGGTCGAGGGCGGCCACGGTCTGGCGGAGGGTGAGGGGCTTCTGGAAGCCGGCCGCGAGCAGCTGCAGCGGCGACTGGCTGAAGGTCTCGGGCGGCGGTGTGGCCCAGTCGACCTCGAGCACCGTGCCGGGCAGCACCCCCTTGTGCCGGGCCAGCTCGAGCTGGCGGCGCAGCTGCTCGGCCGCAGGGGCCATCAGGAGCCGATCCGGTCGATGCGGGCGGCCAGGTCGTGATCCCGGTCGGTCACCACGTTCCCCTCGCTGTGGGAGCTGAGCCGGAGCGTCACGAGGTTCCAGCGGATGTCGATGTCAGGGTGGTGGTTGGCCGCTTCGGCGAGTGCCCCCACCTCGTTCACGAACGCCAGCGCCGCCGCGAAGTCGGCGAAGCGGAACTCCCGGTGCAGTGCGCCATCTTCTTCGTTCCAGCCGGCCATCATCGCGTGGTGCAGTCCCTCTCCAAGCCCGAGCGACGAACCTAGTGCGGGACATCCTCGTCAGCGTCCTCACCGTCGTCGTGCTCGGGTGGGTCGGCTCGAATCTGGTGGTCGGAGCCCGCAGGGCCGTCCGCAGGAGGTCGCAGACCGCCGCCCTGCTCCGGGGCCTGCGGCCGCGCCACCTGTGGCCGGCCCCGCTCGTCTTGGCGGCGGTGCTCGCGGTGTTCGGACTGGCGTGGCTGGTGCCGCCCCTGCGCTTCGGCTGGTGGTCGCTGCTCGGGGGCGAGGGCAACGTGGTGTTCGGCACCACCGAGCAGACCCGGGGGACGGTGCTGGAGGTGCTCGTCCCCGTGGCGTTCGTCCTGCTCCTCCTGCCGGCGCTGCCCCTGCTGGTCGAGGCCGAGGAGCGGCGCTTCCGCTTCGGCGCCGAGGGGTGGACGACGAGCCGTCGGGCCCTGCGTGGCCTGCAGTTCGGCCTCCTCCACCTGGTGGTCGGCATCCCGATCGCCGCCGCGTTGGCCATCACCGTCGCCGGCTGGTGGTTCACCTGGGTCTACCTCCGGGCCTTCCGCACCACCGGGTCACCGTCGGAGGCGCTGGCCGAGTCGACCCGGTCCCACCTCGGTTACGACCTGGTGATCATCGGCCTCGTCACGGCTTCCTTCGCCCTCGCCGGCTGCGGCCCGACCGGGTCCTCCGACCTGCGCATCACCAGCCCCGACCTGGCCGACGGCGCCCCGCTGGCCAACCGCTTCACCTGCAGCGGAGACAACGCGGCGCCGACACTGCGGTGGTCGGGCGGCCCCCGGTCGGTCCAGGGCTGGGCCGTGGTGGCCGAGGATCCCGAGGCCCCGACGGGCACCTTCACCCACTGGCTGGTCACCGGGCTCGGGCCGGCCACCCGGGCGGTGGGCCCCCGGCTCCCCGAGGCGGCGGTGGCCGGCCTCACTTCGGCGGGCCAGGCCGGCTACGTCGGGCCCTGCCCCCCGACCGGCGAGGATCACCGCATCCGCTACCGGGTGCACGCCCTGCGCCAGCCGCTGACGCTCGACCCGGCCACCCCGGTCCAGGATGCCCGCCGTCGCATCGAGGAGCTGTCGCTCGACGCCGCCGAGCTCGAGGTCACCGCCCGCACGACCTGACAAGGCCGCCGCTCCTGGTCTCAGACGGGGTCTCCGTAGGCCGGGCAGTCGGGGTGCTCGCAGACGAACCCCTCCCCCGTCTCCGACGGCAGCGCCGTGACCCCACAGGCCGCGCAGATCGGTGCCCGGCCCTCGGTGTCGTCGCCGGCCACCATCGGTTCCGGCCCGTCACTCAACGGCCGGCGCCGGGCCTGTGCAGCATGCCGATCCTCAAGGCCCATCACCTGAGCCTAAGCACCTTCCGGCGTCGAGCCGGTCGAGGGGAACGCCGGCGCAACCGGTTCATCCGGAGGGTCAGGGCTGGGTGCGGGCGAGGCTGAGGGCACCGCCAACGGCCGCGGTGGACCGTACTGGCCGTTGTTCTCGAAGCTGACGTCGATCGCCTCGTAGGCCTTGTGGCGCTGGGACCTGGCGTACAGAGCGTACGCGGCGCGGTCGCCCGCGGTGAGGTTCACCCGCTCGCTGAAGGGGGTGAGGAGGGCGCGGGGATGAAGCCGCTCGGTCCGCACCACGTTGATCTCGGCGCACAGGATGAAGGAGGCGGAGGCGATGTAGAGCCACGCGATGAGCCCGAGCACGAGGGCGAAGATCCCGTTCGTGGTGTCGGCATCCTCGATGACCAGTCGGATGTAGACGGCACCGCCGGCTTGGAGGAGCTGCCAGACGAGCGCAGCGGCAAGGGCGCCGGGCCAGGCTTCCCGCAGGCTGACGACCCGCGTGGTCGCTATGCGCATCACCAGGCTGAACGCCATGGCGTTCAGGGTGATCGCCAGCAGCACGGAGGCCAGCTTGGCCAGCACGCTGAGGCCCCAGCCGAACGACCCGACGCGGTTGCTGACGACGGAGAGGGCTGTCGTGCCGGCGAAGGCGAGCCCGACCGTGACGAGGAGCCGAGCCCCCCGGACACGTATCTGGATCGGGTTCGGCCGCTGGTTGCGCGGCACCGCCCAGGCGATGTTCATGGCGTTCTGGACGGCCAGCGATACGCCGAGCGCCCCGTAGACGGCCGCTAGCGTACCGACGACGATGGCCCCCGCACTCCCCCGCAAGCCGTCCGGGCGGCCGATCTGCTCGCCGATCACCGGGAACTGCCGCAAGGCAGAGGTGAGGATCCGCTCCTGCAGCTTGGCATTGCCCTGGAGCACGAACCCGAGGACCGACGACGAGATCAGGAGCAGCGGGAAGATCGACAGGAAGGCGTAGTGGGTGACGAGCACGCCGAGGTACACGCCCTGGTCGTCGAAGAACTTGTAGACCACCGCGATGGGAAATCCCAGCCACCGGTGGCGGCGTTGGTAGGCGTCCAGCCGGTTCACCCGCACCGCGGGAGAGGCTACGGCCCCGCGCCGGGCCGTTACCCTGTCGCCCCGATGGCACGAGGAGCACGGCTGCCCGTCGAGGCGTTCGAACAGGGCGGAGGACCGGCGCTGTGCGTGCTCAGCGGCAAGCCCACCGACCATCGCATCACCCTCACGGCCACGGCCCGGAACACCCCCTCGTGGCTGCTGTTCCTCGGCCTGGTGCCCTACCTGGTCGCCCGCCTGACCACCAAGAAGGCCCGCGGCTCGCTGCCCCTCACGGTGGAGGTCGAGGAGCTGCTGGCCTCCCGCCGCATCAGGCTGCGCATCATCGTCGTGCCGTGCACCGTGGTGGTCCTGTCCGGCCTGCTGACGCTCTTCGCCCTCCCGGGCCTCGGGATCATCCTCCTGGTCGCCCCGTTCTCGTTCCTGGCCACCATCTCGGTGCTGAACCGCCAGCGCTCGCCGTTGAGCCCGGTCCACCTCGACGCCGAGGGCCGCTACGTGCTGATCCCCAACGCCGCCGAGGAGTACGCCAACGCCCTCGACGGGCCGCTGGAGGTCAGTCCCTTCGATCCCCCGCCCCAGCCCGGCTGAGCATGCAGGCCGCGGGCGGTCAGTCGTCCGGGAAGGACACCCGGCCCCCGAAGCGGGCCACCAGATCGTCGTCGTGGGCGTCGGAGATGGTGCCGACGCACTCGCAGGCGTTCTGCAGCTCACGGGGGTCGAGGTCCTCGGCCAGCAGCTCGGTGGAGACGATGACGTCACCGTCCTCGTAGTACACCCGGCCGTAGTGGATGCCCCGGTTCACCTCGTTCAGGTGGCGGTAGAGAGCGTCGGTCTCGGGCACGTCCCGGGCCATGAACGACCACACCTTGACCTGGGCCTCGTCCTCGATCTCGAACAGCGACACCCAGTACATGGTCGAGCCCTTGCGTATGGGCACGTCCCCGTCCCCGTCGACCACCAGGCTCTGGGTCTCGCAGAACTCCCTGAGCAGCTGCTCGACGTAGGGGCGCACCGTGTCGAGGCTGGCCATGGGCGGAGCGTTGCACATCAGCGGAAGTCACGGGAGCCCGTGCCGCAGACCCGCAGGTCGAGGTGCTCCAGCTTCTCGGCCACGATGTTGACCACCGTCTCCTTGCGCTCGAGGCGGCCCTGCACCACCAGCGCCGCCGCCCCCCGGGCCACCGCACCGAAGGCGGCCCAGCAGCCGGGCGACACGATCACGTTGAGCAGGCCGGTCTCGTCCTCGAGCCCGAAGAAGGTGGTGCCCTCGGCGGTGGCGGGGCGTTGGCGGTGGGTGACGACCCCGGCCACCAGCACCCGGCTGCCGGCGGGCAGGCGCCGCTGATCCTCGAGGTCGGCGGCGGTCACCACCCCCCGGGCGGCCAGGCGATCGCGCACGAACCGGGTGGGTGAGCCGGCCGACACCCCGGTGGCCCACAGGTCGAACGCCTCCTGCTCGACCGGGGCCAGGCCGGGCAGCTCCGGCGCCGTGCCGCCGGTGATGATGCCGGCCAGGCGGTCGGGGCGCGACTGGCTCACCGCCCCGGCCGCCCACAGGGCTTTCCGCCGGCTGAGCGAGAACGATTCGGTGAACGCCCCGGCGGTGGCCAGGGCCTCGAGGTTGGCCAGCGTGAGGGCCGGGTTGCGGCGGGCCACGTCCTCCATGTCGGCATAGGGGCGGCCGGCGGCCAGCGCCTCGGCCCGGTCCTCCCCCAGGGTGCGCACCTCACCCAGGCCCCGGCGCACGGCCCCCCCCGCGTCGATCGACGCCGCCGCCCGGCTGGCGTTGACGTCGGGGCCCTTCACCACCACGTCGTGGCGGCGGGCGTCGGCGCAGATGGTCTGGGGCGACCAGAACCCCATGGGCTGGGAGCACAGCAGGGCGGCGCAGAAGGCGGCCGGGTGGTGCAGCTTCACCCACGACGAGGCGTAGACCAGGTAGGCGAACGACACCGAGTGACTCTCGGGGAAGCCGTAGCTGGAAAAGGCGGCCAGCTTGCGCCACAGCACGTCGATCACCTCGGGGAGGAGGCCCCGCTCGGCGGCGCCGGCCCCGAACCGGGCCCGCATCGCCTCCATCCGCTGGCGGGAGCGCTTGGAGCCCATGGCCTGGCGCAGCTGGTCGGCCTCGGTGGGGGTGAAGCCGGCGCAGTCGATGGCCAGCTGCATCAGCTGCTCCTGGAACAGGGGCACGCCCAAGGTCTTCTCCAGGGCCCGCTTCATGAGCGGGTGGAGGTAGGTGACCTCTTCCTCGCCGTTGCGGCGCCGGATGTAGGGGTGCACCGAGCCGCCCTGGATGGGACCGGGGCGGATGAGTGCCACCTCGACCACCAGGTCGTAGAAGCAGCGGGGCTTGAGGCGGGGCAGGGTGGCCATCTGGGCCCGCGACTCGACCTGGAACACCCCCACCGAGTCGGCCCGGCTCAGCATCTCGTACACGGCCGGGTCCTGGGGGATGGTGGCCAGGTCGACGGTGACGCCGGTGGACTCGGCGATCAGGTCGACGGCGTGGTGCAGCATCGACAGCATCCCGAGGCCGAGCAGGTCGAACTTCACCAGGCCGGCCGCCGCGCAGTCGTCCTTGTCCCACTGCAGGACGGTGCGGCCCTCCATACGGCCCCACTCGACCGGGCACACCTCGACCACCGGCCGGTCGCAGATGACCATGCCGCCCGAGTGGATGCCGAGGTGGCGGGGGAAGTCCTCGACCTCGCGGGCCAGCTCGAGCACCGCCGGGGGGATGTCGTGGCCGCCGGCCTCGACGGTCTTGCCCAGCCGGCCCCACGGGTCGACCTGCTTCGACCAGGCGTCGACCTGGCCCTGGCTGGCCCCCAGCGCCTTGCCCATGTCGCGCACGGCCGAGCGGGCCCGGTAGGTGATCACGTTGGCCACCTGGGCCGCCCGGGTCCGCCCGTAGCGGGCGTAGACGTGCTGGATGGCCTCCTCCCGGCGCTGGGATTCGATGTCGAGGTCGATGTCGGGCGGCCCGTCGCGCTCGGGTGACAGGAACCGCTCGAAGAGCAGGCCCAGGCCCACGGCGTCGGCCATGGTGATGCCGAGGGCGAAGCACACCGCCGAGTTGGCCGCCGACCCCCGCCCCTGGCAGTAGATGTCGCTTCTCCTACAGAACTCGACGATGTCGTGGACCACCAGGAAGTACCCGGGGAACCCCAGCCCCTCGATCACCTCCAGCTCGTGGTCGATCTGCTTCCACGCCTTGTTGACGGCTCGGGGGCCGTAGCGGCGGTTGGCGCCCTGCTCGGTGAGGTGGCGCAGCCAGGTCATCTCGGTGTGGCCGGGAGGCACCGGGCAGTCGGGCAGCCGGGGGGCCACCAGCCGCAGGTCGAAGGCCAGCTGGCGGCCCAGGGCGGCGGCCTGTTCGACCGCCCCGGGCCAACGGGCGAAGCGGCGGGCCTGCTCAGCGCCGCTGCGCAGGCAGGCGGCCGAGGCCGCCGGCAGCCACCCGTCGACCTCGTCGAGGCTGCGCCGGGCCCGCACGGCGGCCAGGGCGGTGGCCAGGGGCCGGCGGGCCGGGGTGGCGTAGTGCACGTTGTTGGTGGCCACCACGGCCAGGCCGGCCTCGACGGCCAGGACGGCCAGGGCGTCGTTGCGGGCCGAGTCGAGCGGGTCGCCGTGGTCCCACAGCTCGACCACCACCCGGTCGCGCCCGAACAGCGCCACCAGGTGGTCGAGGCGGCGGCGGGCGGCGGCGGGCCCCGCGGCGACGAGAGCCGCCGGCACCGCCCCCTTGCGGCACCCGGTGAGGACCTGAGCGTGGCCGGCCAGGTGCTCGGCCGCCTGCTCCAGGGCCAGGACCGGGCGGCCCTTCTCCTCGCCCCGCAGGTGGGCCTCGGAGATGGTGCGGGCCAGCCGGGCGTAGCCGGCGGGGCCGTCGGCCAGGACCAGCAGGTGGCTGCCCTCGGGGTCGGCCACCCCGTTCTGCGGGCGGGACAGCCCGATCGTCAGCTCGGCCCCCACCACCAGCGGCACCCCGAGCGTGCGGGCCGCCTCCGAGGCCCGCACCACCCCGTACAGGCCGTCGTGGTCGGTGGTGGCCAGCGCCTCCAGCCCCA
>JBBPYZ010000131.1:0-9902 GCA_038199465.1 Acidimicrobiales bacterium
AGGCGGCCACCGCCGACAACGACTTCTGCTTCGACTCTCTCCCGCGACTGACCGGCGACCACGGCACCTACCAGACTGTGCTGGACATGAACGACGGGAAGGTCGACGGCTACTTCGTGGTCGGCCAGAACCCGGCCGTCGGCTCGGCCCACGGCAAGGCTCAGCGGCTCGGGATGGCCAACCTCGACTGGCTGGTGGTGCGCGACCTGTTCGAGATCGAGAGCGCCACCTTCTGGAGGGACGGCCCCGAGGTGGCCACCGGCGAGATCGTGCCCGAGGAGTGCCGCACCGAGGTGTTCCTCCTGCCCGCCGCCTCGCACGTGGAGAAGGAGGGGACCTTCACCCAGACCCAGCGGATGCTGCAGTGGCGGGAGAAGGCCGTCGAGCCGCCCGGCGACTGCCGCTCCGAGCTGTGGTTCACCTACCACCTGGGTCGGCTGGTGCGCGAGCGGCTGGCCGCCTCGACCAACCAGAGTGACCGGCCGCTGCTCGACCTCACCTGGGACTACCCGGTGCGCGGCCTGACGGGCGAGCCTGACGCTGAGGCGGTGCTGCGCGAGATCAACGGCTTCGAGGTGGCCGGCGGCCGGCCTCTGTCGGCCTCGACCGAGCTGGCGGCCGACGGCTCCACCGCCGGCGGGTGCTGGATCTACACCGGGGTCTACGCCGACGGGGTGAACCAGGCCGCCCGCCGCCCCTCCCGCCACGAGCGGGACGAGGTGGCTGCCGAGTGGGGCTGGGCGTGGCCGGCCAACCGCCGCATCCTCTACAACCGGGCCTCGGCCGACCCGCAGGGCCGCCCCTGGAGCGAGCGCAAGGCCTACGTGTGGTGGGACGAGGCCCAGGGCCGCTGGACCGGCAAGGACGTGCCCGACTTCCAGGTCGACAAGCCGCCGTCGTACCGGCCGCCCCCCGGCGCGACGGGGCCCGACGCCCTGGCCGGCGACGACCCGTTCATCATGCAGGGCGACGGCAAGGGGTGGTTGTTCGTGCCCACCGGCCTGATCGACGGCCCCCTGCCCACCCACTACGAGGCAGCCGAGTCGCCGGTGCGCAACCCGCTGTACGGCCAGCAGAGCAACCCCACCCGCCTGGTCTACGAGCGGGCCGACAACCCCCGCCACCCGAGCCCGTCGGAGGGTGACGGCTCGGTGTTCCCGTTCGTCTTCACCACCAGTCGGCTGACCGAGCACCACACCGCCGGGGCCATGAGCCGCAACCTCGGCTACCTGTCCGAGCTGCAGCCGGCCATGTTCGTTGAGGTGTCGCCGGCCCTGGCCCGTGAGCGGAAGCTCGACCACCTGGGCTGGGCCACGATCGTCACGGCTCGCTCGGCCATCGAGGCCCGGGTGCTGGTCACCGAGCGGCTGCGGCCGCTGCGGGTGGAGGGCCGGATCATCCACCAGGTGTGGCTCCCCTACCACTGGGGCGTTGGCTCTGGCCTCACCTCCGGCGATTCGGCCAACGACCTCATTGGCGTGTCCCTCGACCCGAACGTCCTCATCCAGGACAGCAAGGTCGGCACCTGCGACGTGAGGCCCGGTCGCCGGCCCACCGGCCCCGCCCTGCTCGACCTGGTGGCGGCATACCAGGCGCGGGCCGGCGTGGCCCAGGCGACACCCGAGCGGATCGTCACGGCGGATCCCGGCCGATGACGGGAACCACCCGTGTCCTGCGATCCGGCGGCTGACGCCGGCTACCCCGACCCGCCCGCCCGGGTGGGGTTCTTCACCGACACCAGCATCTGCATCGGCTGCAAGGCGTGCGAGGTGGCCTGCAAGGAGTGGAACGGCGTGCCGGTGGACGGCCTGGAGCTGCTCGGGATGTCGTACGACAACACCGGGGCGCTCGGCGCCAACACCTGGCGCCACGTGGCCTTCATCGAGCAGCGGGTGCCGGCCGGGTCCCGCGCCGGCCAGGACAGCGTCCGCTGGCTCATGTCGTCCGACGTGTGCAAGCACTGCACCCACGCCGCCTGCCTGGATGTGTGCCCCACCGGGTCGCTGCTGCGCACCGAGGTCGGCACCGTGGTGGTGCAGGACGACATCTGCAACGGCTGCGGCTACTGCATCCCGGCCTGCCCCTACGGGGTCATCGACCAGCGCCAGTCGCCAGCAGGTGACCCGAATGTGGGCCTGGCCCAGAAGTGCACGCTCTGCTACGACCGCACCGGCGGCGGCCTCAAGCCTGCCTGCGCTACCGCCTGCCCCACCGACTCCATCCAGTTCGGTCCGCTGGACGAGCTGCGCCGGCGGGCGGGTGACCGGGTCACCGCTCTGCACGCCGCCGGGGTCACCGACGCCCGCCTGTACGGCGACGACCCCGCCGATGGCGTGGGCGGCGCCGGCTCGGTGTTCCTGCTGCTCGACGAGCCCGAGGTCTACGGCCTGCCCCCCGACCCGATGTGCACCACCCGCGACCTGCCCGCTATGTGGAGGCGGGCCGGCCTGGCCGCCGCCGTCATGGCCGCGCTCGTGGTGGCGGCGTTCGCCCGGTCCGCCCGGTGACGGCCCCGGAGGACGCCGACCCCTCCGGCTCCTACTACGGGCGGCCCATCATCAAGGCCCCGGTGTGGAAGCACGACATCACCGCCTACCTGTTCACCGGCGGCCTGGCCGCAGGGTCGTCGCTGCTGGCCGCCGGCGCCGACCTCACCTTGCGCCCCGCCCTGCGCCGGGGCTGTCGTCTCACCGCTCTGGCCGCGGTGACGGCGTCGGCCGGCCTGCTCATCCACGACCTGGGTCGGCCCAGCCGCTTCGCCAACATGCTTCGGGTCTTCAAGCCCACCTCGCCCATGTCGATGGGCACGTGGATCCTGACCGCCTACGGACCGCTGGCCGGGCTGGCCGCCGCCTCGGAGCTGGCCAGCGCCCTCCCGAAGGGTCGCCTGCGCTCGACGGGGCCCGCCGCGGGCCGGGCTGCGGGTCTGGGGGCCGCCGCCCTGGCCCCGGCCCTGGCCACCTACACCGCCGTCCTCCTGGCCGACACCGCCGTGCCGGCCTGGCACGAAGCCCACCGCCACCTCCCCCTGTTGTTCGCCGGCAGCGCCCTGGCCAGCGGCGCCGGCGCCGGCCTGCTGGTGGCCCCCACCAGCCAGACCGGACCGGTCCGGCGCCTCGCGGTGGCCGCCACCGCGTTGGAGCTGGCCGCCACCAGCGTGCTGGAGCACCGCCTCGGGCTGCAGAGCCAGGCCTACCGGGCGCCCGGCCCGGCCCGCCTCCTCCGCCTGGCCCGCGGCCTCGGCCTGGCCGGGGTGGCGGCGGCGATCGCCGGACGCCGCAGCCGACCCCTGTCGGCGGTGGCGGGCGCCGCCCTGCTGGCCGGATCGGTCTGCACCCGCTTCGGCGTCTACCAGGCCGGTCTCGTCTCTGCCGCCGACCCCGCCTTCACCGTCCTGCCCCAGCGCGAGCGCCTGGAACGCCTGGGGAAGCCGCAGGTCGGACCGGCCGATGACCCTTGACACCGGGTAGGGCTCGGGTATCTTTCCCTGAGGCAGGAAAGCTCGAGGAGGCGGCATGGCCAGCGTGGATGTCGGCGGGCCAGGCGTGCCGGAGGCGGGTCTGTCCGACCAGACGGGCGAGTTCACCGGCCGGTACCTGGTGGTCTTCAGCGACGAGGTCCACGGTGATGCCGGGGCGACCAACGCGACGCTGCAGTCGGTCGCCGGCATCTCCAACATGGTCAGCACCCTCGACTTCGCTGGCGGTGCTGCCGATCCCGATGCCACGGGCGATGCCGACGCGATGCTGTTCGCCGAGCTGGGCGTCGCCGTCGTCTCCGCCGAATCGGCTGAGGGCGGCGCCGTCGGGGCCCTGAACGCCGACCCCCGCATCCTGAGCATCGAGCCCGAGCGCATCCTCTACGCCATCGCAGACCCCCCGCTCTCCCTCGAGTACGTGCGGGGCTACCGGGACGCGATCGCCAACCTGTACGAGCAGCTGAGCGGGGGAGTCGAGGCCCGGACCGAAGCGGGCACCGCCGCAGCCTTCGCCGACAACGCCAGCCTGACCTGGGGGTTGCAGGCAACCCGAGCCTGCACCTCGCCCAGAACGGGCGTCGACATCCGCCTCGCCGTCCTGGACACCGGGTTCGACCTGACCCACCCCGACTTCGTCGACCGTCCCGTCCTGTCGCAGTCGTTTGTGGCCGGCCCGGCCGTCCAGGCCGGCCACGGCCACGCCCCCCACTGGGTCGGCACGCCCGGCGGGCCGACGAGTCCGGCCGGGGGCGGCCGTCGCTACGGGGTCGCCACCAGCGCCAGCATCCTCGTGGGCAAGGTGCTGAGCAACCAGGGTTCCGGGGCGGATTCCAACATCCTGGCCGGCATCAGCTGGGCCATCGCCAACGGCGCGGATGTGATCTCGATGTCGCTCGGCGCCGACGTCCAGCAGGTGTCGCAGGCCTACGAGGCGGTCGGTCGGCGGGCGCTGCAGGCCGGGAGCCTCATCGTCGCCGCCGCCGGCAACAACGCCGACCGGGCCGCCGGCGACAACGGCTTCGTGGGCATCCCGGCCAACAGCCCGTCCATCATGGCGGTGGGCGCCGTCGACTCCGACCTCCGGATCGCCAACTTCTCGGCTCGCAGCAGCCCGGTGGCCGGCGGCAAGGTCGACATCGCCGGTCCCGGCGTGACGGTGTACTCGTCGTGGCCGATGCAGGTTGCGCCCAACCGCTACCACACCATCTCCGGTACGAGCATGGCCACCCCCCATGTGGCCGGGCTCGCCGCGCTTCTCGGCGAGGCGACGGGCGCCCGTGGCGCCCAGCTGTGGGCCAAGCTCACCCAGGCCGCCCGACCCCTGCGGCTCTCCTCGGCCGATGTCGGAGCCGGGTTGGCTCAGGCCCCCCAGCAGTAGCCTGAAGCCATGCGCGAGAAGGTCACGGTCACGGTCGACGACGACCACCTCGGCCAGGTCGCCAGCCTGGCCGAGCAGCTCTCGACGGCGGGCATGGAGGTCGAGCAGGTCCTCGGCGAGATCGGCATCATCACCGGATCCGCGCCCGCCGAGCGCCGCGCCGCGCTCGAGGGGCTGGCTGGGGTCAGCGCCGTCGAGAGCGAGAACAGCTTCCAGCTACCCCCTTCCGACTCCGAGGTGCAGTAGCGGCCAGAGGTCTACGCTTCGCGCTGGACTGAGGGGAACAGATGTTCAAGGAGTTCAAGTCCTTCATCCTGCGGGGAAACGTCGTGGAGCTGGCTGTGGCTGTGGTCATCGGCGCGGCCTTTGCCGACGTGGTCACGGCCGCGGTCAGCCTCCTCACCAACATCCTGGCCATCCCCGCCAACACCGGCTTCGCCGAGCTGCAGTTCGAGATCGGAGGCGGGGTGTTCATGTACGGCGCCCTGCTCAACGCCGTCATCACGTTCCTGACCGTCGCCGCCGTCATCTTCTTCCTGATCGTGCGTCCCCTGAACAAGCTGGCCGAGCGCCGGCGGGCCGGGGCCGAGCCGGTCCCCGAGGCCCGCCCCGACGACGTGCTGCTGCTCGAGGAGATCCGCGACCTGCTCCGGGCCCAGCAGGCCGGCCCCCGGCGCCGACCGATGGCGGCACCCGAGGTGGCGCCACCGATCGACCCTCAGGTGTAGGCCGCCGCCTGGATCCGGTAGAGCTCGGCGTACTGGCCGCCCCGGGCCAGCAGCTGCTGGTGGGTGCCGACCTCGGCCACCCGGGCCCCGTCGAGCACCACGATCAGGTCGGCCATGCGCACGGTGGAGAAGCGGTGCGACACCAGGAGGGTGATGCGCCCGCCGTGGGCGTCGGCCTCGGCCCGGCCGCCCTGGACGGCGGCGGCGTAGCGCTCGAACAGGGCGTGCTCGGTCTCGGCGTCGAGGGCGGCGGTGGGCTCGTCGAGGATCAGCACCATCGGGTCGTCGCGCAGGAAGCCCCGGGCCAGGGCCAGCTTCTGCCACTGGCCGAACGACACCTCGGCCCCCTCGGGCCAGGTGGGGCCGAGCTGGGTGTCGAGGCCGTCGGGAAGGCGCTCGACGACCTCGGCGGCGCCGGCCCGCTCGACGGCGGCGTCCACCGCAGCCACGTCGTCCATCCGGGGCTGGTCGCCGAGCCCGATCGAGTGGCGGGCCCGCAGCTCGAAGCGGAAGAAGTCCTGGAAGGCGCCGGCCAGCCGGTGACGCCAGTCGGCGGCGGGCATGCGGGCCAACGGCCTCCCGTCCACCAGGATCTGGCCGGAGGTGGGTTCGTAGAGCTTGCACAGCAGCTTGACCAGGGTCGACTTGCCGGCCCCGTTCTCGCCGACGACGGCGACCACCGAGCCGGCTGGCAGCTCGACGGTGACGTCGTCGAGCACCAGGCGGTCGGTGCCGGGGTAGGCGAAGCAGACGTGTTCGAAGGTGATCCCCCGGTGGAGCCGGTCGGGGACCGGCTCGTCGGCCGAGGCCTGCAGCGAGGTGGCATAGTCCTCGAGCCAGGCCATGCGGCGGGAGCCGTCCAGCCAGATGCCCCGCAGGAAGCCGATCTCGCCGACGGTGGCGCCGATGTAGGACGAGAGCCGGGCGCCGGCGGCGAGGATCAAAAGGACGTCGCCGGGTGGGGCGTCAAGCCCTGTTGAGACGAACACCACCGCCCCGACGTAGGCCAGGCCGAAGACGGCCCAGCCCAGGGCGTGCCACAGGGCGCTGCCCCAGCGGGCGGCAGCCACCGGGCCGTACCACCGCTCCCAGGCCTGGCGGCGCTCGGTGGTGAGCCGGCCACCGATCCCGGTGACCCGCACCTCCTTGCCGGGCGGTGCGGTGGTGGCCGTGAGGAACAGGTGCTTGGCCAACCGGTCGGACTGCGCCCCGCGCTCCTGGGCGGCCCGCTCCACCGCCGGCCGCCACGATGAGGTGGCCACCGTGGGCAGGGCGAACAGGGCCAGCAGCACCAGGGCCGGGTGGATGGACGCCAGCAGCCCGATGGTGACGCCCAGGCGCAGGATCCACCCGCAGGTGGAGAACACCGACATGTACATGTGGTCGAGGACGAAGACGTGGTCGCGCAGCAGCGAGATGCGGTCGAGGTAGGCGGGCTGCTCCTGGTGGGTGATGGTGACGATCGACGCCTGGAGACCGGCCACATGGGACTCGAGAGCGATGGTGACCTTGTCGCGGAAGTGGCGCTGGACCCGGGTGCTGACCGTGCGCAGGAACCAGGTGGCGGTGGCCGACAGGCCGAGGCCGATGGCCGCGGTGCGCAGCAGGCCCTGGTCGCCCTCGATCACGCCCTGGCCCAGCAGCTTGAGCCACAGGGCCAGGAGGGCATCGGGCAGCGCCGCCAGCAGGGCCAGCACAAAGGCGACGACCAGCAGGCCGGGCTCGTGCTGGTACCCCAGCTTGAGGGCCCGCCCCATCGACGACAGGGAGGGGGGCAGCTCGCCCGGCCCGCCGGGGACATCGGCGGCGGAGTCAGGAGAGAACGTCAAGTGACGCCTCCTCCTCGTCGATCTCACCGGCGTCAGACTCTCCGGCGGCGAAGCGCTGGGCCTGCAGCCGGAACATGGTGGCGTAGCGCCCGCCGCGGGCCAGCAGCTCGTCGTGGGTGCCCAGCTCCACCACCCGACCCTGCTCCAGCACGCAGATGCGGTCGGCCTGGCGGACGGTCGAGAAGTGGTGGGAGATGAGGATGGTGGTGGCCCCCCGGGTGGCGGCCAGGATGCGCTCGAAGATCTCGGCTTCGCCCCGCACGTCGAGCTGGGCGGTGGGCTCGTCGAGCAGCACCAGCCCGGCCCCCTGCCGGACGGCGCACAGCACCCGGGCCAGGGCCACCCGCTGCCACTGCCCGCCCGACAGGTCGGTGCCCCCGTCGTAGCCCTTGGCCAGCGGCGTGTCGAGGTCGGCCAGGCCGGTCGCCCCGGCGTCGGCCAGGGCGGCCAGGATGACCTCGTCGGGTGCCCCGCCGGGGGCCACGTTGTCGCGCAGGGCAAGCTCGAAGCGGATGAAGTCCTGGAACACCGCGGTGACCCGGCTCCGCCAGTCCTCCACCGCCATCGTCCGCAGGTCGACCCCGTCGACCTCGACCGACCCGGCCTGGGGGTCGTACAGCCGGCAGGCCAGCTTGGCCAGGGTGGTCTTGCCGGCGCCGTTCTGGCCGACGATGGCCATCGACGAGCCGGCCGGGATGGTCAGGTCGAACCCCTCCAGCACCGGCGGGCCGCCCTGGGGGTAGGCGAAGGTCACGTCCCGGAACCGCAGGTCGCGCGCCGGGGTCCCGACCGCGGCGGCGGGCGGGTCGGGCGGGGCAGCGAGCGCACCCTCGGGTCCCATGGCCGCCTCGAGGCGCAGGACGGCGGCCACGGGGGCGGCGGCGCCGTCCATGGCCCAGTTGAGGCCGCCAAAGGCGATCATGCTGGTGCCGACGGCGGCCTGGGCGAAGACGACCACCGCGCCGAGGCCGAGCCGGCCGGCGCTGACGGCGCCCGCCAGCGACCAGAACACGATCACGTTGGCGGCGGCGACGAGCAGGAGGCTCCAGATGACCGGCTTCTCCCGCAGCCGGGTGGCCCGGTGCTGCAGGTCGAACAGCTGGCGGCGGCGGGTGATGAACCGGTCGATGGTCCACCCGGCCAGACCGAACAGGCGCAGCTCCTTGGCCGCCGGCGGGTCGACGGCCAGCTTGTAGGCGTACTCGGCGTGGCGTTGGGCCTGGCGGACGTCGTCGGTGTTGCGGTCGCGCCAGATCGAGCTCTCCCGCAGCAGCCAGTGGGTGGCCAGCCAGGCGCCGCCGAGCAGGAGCGGCGCCCACCAGGCGTAGGCGGCCAGCACCACGGCGGAGGCGACGCCACCGACGCCCTCGACCAGCCCGCCGGCGATGAAGTCGACGTTCATGTACATGGGCGGCCCGGTCATCCCGAAGTCGAACTCGCGGGCGACGGTGAGGTCGCTGGTCAGCTCGGGATCCTCGAGGTGACCCATGCCCGGGGGCCCGACGCAGGCCTCGGTCAGCCGGTCGTACAGCCAGGCCGAGACCCGGCTGCCCAGGTTGGCGCTGATGACCTGATGCAGGGGGGGCAGCACCTGGAGGAGCACGAACACCACGCCCATCAGGGCCAGGGGGCCGATCAGGTCACGTCCGTCCTGCACGGCCCCGATCAGCACGCCCATGGCCACGGCGAAGGCGGCGGGCAGGGCGCCCCGCAGGACCACCACGGCCCACCAGGCCACGGCCAGCCGGCGGTCGGCCCGGGGCAGCACGGCGAAGAGCTGCCACTCCGCCCGCGCCCGCAGCCGTGTCAGCACGGTCGGAACGATGGCACACCGTCGTGCCCACCACCTGTGCCTATCGCCGCCGCCGTTGTGCGGAGCCGCCGCCGGCCCACCAGGATGGCCGGGTGGGCGAATCGTGAAGGTCCTGGTCACCGGGGCCACCGGGTTCGTCGGGTCGCACCTCACCCGGGCCCTGGTGGAGGCGGGCCACCAGGTACGGGCCATGACCCGGCGGCCCGACGGCTACGACGGGGCCGGCACGCCCGTGCGGGGCGACGTGGGCGACACGGCCAGCCTCCGCCAGGCCCTACACGGCCAGGACGCCGCCTACTACCTGGTCCACTCGCTCGACTCGGCCGACTTCACCGAACGGGACCGCCGGGGTGCCGAGGCCTTCGCCGACGCCGCCCACGCCGCGAACCTGCACCAGGTCGTCTACCTGGGTGGCCTGGGCGACGAGGACGACGAGCTGTCCGAGCACCTGCGCAGCCGGCGGGAGGTGGAAGGCATCTTGTCGGCGCGGGTGCCCACCACGGTGCTGCGGGCCGGCATCGTCATCGGCGACGGCGGCATCTCGTGGGAGATCCTGCGCCAGCTGGTGGCCCGCCTGCCCGTCATGGTCACCCCGCGTTGGGTGCAGACCCGCACCCAGCCGGTGGCTGTCGCCGACGCCGTGGCCTTTCTGGTCGGCGTCCTCGGCCGGGAGGAG
>JBBPYZ010000132.1:0-16936 GCA_038199465.1 Acidimicrobiales bacterium
CTGCTCGACGTCGGCGACGGCTGGCTGCGCACCAAGTTCGGCGAGCTCGGCGTCCTGCAGTTCGAGGACTGGGCCGACACCGGCGAGGAGCACGAGATGTTCGCCCTGGCCAACGGCGAGGCTGCGCCTACCTGAATCGTCAGCGTTCGATCATGTCGACGGGGGTGAAGGCGCGCACGCCGGCCTTCGTCAGCTCGTCGATGGCGCCACCACGCGACCACGTGCAGAGGATGGGGAACGGCAGGGGATCAGGGGCCGCCCGCTCCTTGGCCTTCAGCTCATCCAGCATCCGGTGGCCGAGGGGTCGGGCGTCCCACTTCGCTTCGCCGATGACCGTGGCCCTTCCCCCGACGACGCCGAGAACATCGATCTCGGCCTTCTGCCCGGACGTCGACCACCATCGGCCGTAGCGGGCATCTGCGGGCAGGTCGCCTAGCGCCGCCAGGCGGATGGCATGGGCACGGGCCTGCTCCTCGAACACCCAGCCGAGGTGGCGCTGCCAGCGACCCATGCGGGCGGCGGCGACCTGGTCGCCCAGTCCCGCCTCGATCTGCTCGGCGTCGGCCCAGCACAGCTCGTACCAGGCGCGCAGGAAGGCGTCGGCGGGTTCCCACCGCCCCGCGGCCCGATCGGGAGCTCCGACGGGTCGCACCTGGCGGATGAGGGTGGCACGCTCGAGCAGGTCCAGTGGCCGTTCGACCCGTTGGCCCGCCGAGCTGGCCACGGCGCTGCGCTGCTCGATGCCCGACCCGATGGCGTGCAGGGTGCGCCGGAAGCCGCCATCCTCGGGGACGTCCGCAATGAGCTGGGCCCCGTTGCGCAGCAACAGGCCACCCGAGGTGAAGCAGAGCCGGCGCAGGTTCTCCTCTGTCGGCACCCCGCGATCCCACGACTGGAGGTGGTGGGGGTACCCGCCACAGGCGGCGTAGGCCTCGATCACCACCGACGGTTCAGCGTCCGGCAGGGCCAGAGCGGCCGATGGCAGGTCGAAGGGGTCGACCCGCAGCTCGTCGTCGAAGCGACCGAAGAGCGCTCCCCCCGCGTCGCTGAGCTTGCGCATCGTGGCCACCGAAGAACCGGTCAGGACAAGGAGCAGGTGAAGCGGACCGGCGGTCCGGCGGACCTCGTCCCAAAGCTGCTGGACGTGACCGGCAAAGGATGGGCTCGAGTTGAGGAGGTACGGCACCTCGTCGATGGCCACCACGAGTGACGTCGATGCGGCCACGTTGGCCAGGAAGCGCAACGCGGCATCCCAGCGGTCGAAGCGCTCGGGGAGGAACGGGATGTCGAGCTGATTGCGAACGCCTCGGAGCAAGGCGTCCAGCTGCTGGCGCTCACTGGCGCCCGGCAGGGCGGTGACGAACAGCGTCCGCTCGCCGAGCTCGCGGCGGCGTTCGAGGAGATGGGCGAGGAGGAACGTCTTGCCCACCTGGCGCCGCCCGTGCACCGACACCAACCGAGGAGCGCCGGTCGCCGCAGCCGCGCAATGGCCTTCAAGGCGCGACAGCTCGGTTGTGCGATCGATGAGGGGCAGCAGAGCCATCGACTGCGAGCGTACGCGCCGCCCATGACGCGAAAGGCAGATCGGTCCCCACCATGAAGTGCCTTGCCTAGGAGCGCGCGCTTTCGAAATCCAGGCTCCATTGGACGCGAAAGCAGTTCATCCCGGTTGATCAGCTAAGGCCGTAGCTTGCCGGACGGCCGCTGCGCCCGAGCGAGCCCGGCCGGTACCGTTGCCGTGTGGCCGCCGATGGGGTCGTGGTCGAGGCTGACGGGCACGAGGTGGCCATCGGCCACCCGGACAAGGTGTTCTTCCCCGAGCGGGGCGAGACCAAGCTCGACCTGGTGCGCTACTACCAGGCTGTGGCCCGGCCGCTCCTGGCCGCCATGGGTGGTCGGCCCACCATGCTGCAGCGCTTCCCCGAGGGAGCCGGAGGGCCGTCGTTCTTCCAGAAGCGGGTGCCCAAGTCGGTGCCCCCGTGGCTTGAGACCACCGTGGTCAGTACGCCCAACGGCACCACGTCCAACGCCCTCGTCCTGGCCAACCTGGCCCATGTCCTGTGGGCGGTGAACATCGGCTGCCTCGGCTTCCACACCTGGCCCTACCTGACCGCCGACCCCGACCACGCCGATGAGCTGCGCATCGACCTCGACCCCTCGCCGGGCGTCGACTTCTCCATGGTGGTCGAAGCCGCCGGCGAGGTGCGCGACCTCTTGGCCGAGCTCGGTCTGCAGGCCCTTCCCAAGACCTCGGGCAACCGCGGCATCCACGTTTACGTGCGTCTCCAGCCCCTCTGGACCAGCTACGACGTGCGCTTCGCCGCGGTCGCCCTGGCCCGCGAGCTGGAACGCCGCCGCCCCGACCTGTGCACCGCCGGCTGGTGGAAGGAGGAGCGGGGCCGCCGGGTTTTCATCGACTTCAACCAGAACGCCCCCCACAAGACGGTGTTCGGCGCCTGGTCGGTGCGCTCCCGGGTCGGCGGCCAGGTGTCGACGCCCTTCGCCTGGGACGAGCTGGAGACCCTGGCCCCCGACGAGCTGACCCTGGCCACCGTGCCGGCGAGGGTGGCCGCCTCGGGCGACCCCTGGGCCACGGCGACGCCCCAGGACCTCGAGCCCCTCCTCGGGCTCCACCGTCGCGACCGGGCCAGCGGCCTCCTCGACGCCCCCTGGCCCCCCGTCTACCCCAAACAGCCGGACGAGCCCCCCCGGGTGGCGCCCAGCCGGGCGAGGAAGATCTGAAGCCTGGCATCCGGCACCCATCCAGGCCGCCGGTTGGTTTCGTAGAACCTCCTGAACGCAGGCAGGCCACTCGCCACCAACCAGCAGGAGCACAGATGACCAGCATCCAGGAAGCGGACGCATGGATCGGCCGCACGGCCATCGACGACACCGGGGAGCAGATCGGCTTGATCAGCCAGATCTGGGTCGACGACACCTCGGGACGCCCGGAGTGGGCGTCGGTGCGGGGAGCCACCCTCGGGGAGCGCGAAGCCTTCGTCCCCCTGGCCGGCGCCGCCGCCCTCGGAAGCGGCGTGCAGTTCACCTACACCAAGGAAGAGGTCTTCAAGGCGCCGCACGTCGCCCAGGACGGGCGCCTCGGGGCGGACGAGAAGGAGCAGCTCACCTCCTACTACGGCACTCCCTCCGCCGACACCCAGCCCCCGGCCCGGTCCGCCTCTTGGGTGGACCGGATCGATGCCCTGATCCCGGCGCCTGGGCGCGAGCGCGTCTCGTCTCCCGTCGGCGCCGATCCTGCCGCCGCCCCACGTGAGGGTCGTCGATTCGGGCGCAAGCCCGGCAAGCCCGGCAAGCCCAGCAAGGCGCAGAAGGCGCTCAGCAAGGCGGGTCGCCGCTTCGGCCGCAAGTCCAAGGGGCCCGACCAGGCCGCCGCAGGCCACCCCGTGGAGCCCGACGAGGTTTCCGTCGGAGGCTGAGCCCCACCGGCCGCGTGGCGGTCCGGGGTGGGGACCGGATCGACCCCTGCCAGACTGTCGCGGCCTGAGCCGAGCGTCGGCCGATCCCCTCAGGTACCCATCGGTATCCTGAGCACCTGGCCCGGGTGGATGACGTCGGGATCGGTGATCAGGTGGGGGTTGGCTCGCACGATGAGGGGGAAGCTGGCGCTACGGCCATAGTTCTCCCGGGCGATGGCAGAGAGCGTTTCGCCTCTGACCACCACGTGCTCGCGGTAGCCGTAGTAGCCGGGAACGATTCGGGAGCCGAGGATCACCGGGACCACGACCTTGTTGATCTCCGAGCCGTCCTTGGCGCTTGACTCGAAGATCTCGACGAACACCCGGTCGAGGGTGAAGGCGGCGCCGCCGACGGCCACCTGCACCTGGAACTGGCCATGCTCGCCCGTCCCACCACCCACGTTGAAGAACCCGGTGACCTCGTCATGGCCCTCGTGCACGCGGTAGTTGAGCGTCGCCTCGAAGGCGGTCCCGACCCCGCTGATGAGGATCGGGTCCCCGACGAGGTCATGCTCGCGAGGCTGGTCGATGCGGTTGGTCATGGTGTCCTCCAGGATCGGGTCCAGTCTGGCCCACGACGAGGTCCGGTGGACGGCTGAGACGACGGAGGAGCATCGGCGGGAGGCCGCCTTGCCCCCGGGCCGCGCCGGCTTGGCAGAATGCCGGGCATGCCCGCCTCAACCTGGACGCCGTGTGCCGATGCCATCCACCTCGCCCCCAGCCTGCTCGCCTCTGATTTCGGGAACCTGGCCGGGGCCATCAAGGATCTGGAGGGCAGCGGCACCGAACGGCTGCACGTCGATGTGATGGACGGGGTGTTCGTGCCCAACTTCACGTTCGGCACCGACAGCGTGCGGGCCCTGAAGCGCCTGACCGACCTGCCCCTCGAGCTGCACCTCATGATCGTGGAGCCCGAGAAGCACATCGAGACCTTCGCCAAGGCCGGGGCCGACGCCATCACCGTGCACTACGAGGTGTCGCCCCACCTCCACCGCACCCTCACCGAGATCCGCAAGCTCGACTGCCGCTCCGGCGTCGCCATCAACCCGAGCACCCCCGCCGCCTGCCTGGACGACGTGATGGAGTGGATCGACCTGGCCCTGGTGATGACCATCAACCCGGGATGGGGGGGCCAGAAGCTGATCCCCCGGATGCTGCACAAGGTCCAGCAGGTGCGGGGCTCGATCGAGCGCCAGGGGCTGCCCACCGAGGTCGAGGTCGACGGGGGCGTCGACGCCACCAACGCCCGGTCGTGCGTCGACGCCGGGGCCAACGTCCTGGTCGCCGGCTCGGCGGTGTTCAACCACGCTGACGGCCCCGCCGCCGGCGGGCAGGCCGTCTTGGCTGCCGCCAACGCCTGAGGGCCGTGCTGCCCCACCCGGCCGGCCCGTCGGGTCGGCGGCGGCGGGCCAGCCGGTAACGTGACCGTCCATGTCAGGACCAGGGCGCTTCGGCGGCGTCGTCACCGCGATGGCCACGCCGTTCGACGACGACGGGGTGCTCGACCTCGACGGCGCCGCCCAGCTGGCTCGCTGGCTGGTCGACCACGGCAACGACGGCCTGGTGGTGGCGGGGACCACCGGCGAGTCGCCCGCGCTGAGCGACGACGAGAAGCGCGACCTGTGGCGGGCGGTGGCCGAGGCGGTCACCGTGCCGGTCCTGGCCGGGTCAGGGAGCAGCGACACCGCCCACTCGGTGCAGATGACCAGGGCCGCCGCCGATGCCGGCGTCGCCGGCATCCTGGCCGTGTGCCCCTACTACAGCCGACCGTCACAGGCGGGCATCCAAGCCCACCTGCGGGCGATCGCCGAGGCCACCGAACTCCCGGTGCTCGTCTATGACATCCCGGTGCGAACCGGGCGGAAGGTAGCAACCGACGTGCTCGTGCAACTGCACCGAGAGGTGCCCAACGTGGTCGGGGTGAAGGACGCAGCCAGCGACCCCTGGGCCACGGCCCAGCTGCTGGCCGCCGCCCCCGAGCTCGAGCTGTACAGCGGCGAGGACCGGCTCACCCTGCCGCTGCTGTCCCTCGGCGCCTGCGGCGTGGTCGGGGTGGCCACCCACTGGACCGGCCGGCTCCACCAGCGCCTGCTCGAGGCCTTCTGGAAGGGCGACGTGGCCGAGGCCCGTCAGCTCAACGCCCGGATGGTGCCGTCGTTCGCCTTTGAGTCCACCGACGATGCCCCCAACCCCGTGCCCACCAAGGCCGTGCTGCGCCAGCTGGGCCTGCCCGCCGGTCAGTGCCGCCTTCCGGTCGGGCCCGCCCCCGACGGCCTCGATGAGACCGCCGCCGCCCTCCTCGCCACCCTCGGTGATGACGTATGAGTGCTCCGGTCAAGATCGCCTTTCTGGGCGGGCTCGGCGAGATCGGCCGCAACTGCGCGGTGTTCGAGGTTGAGAACCGCCTGCTGCTGCTCGACTGCGGCCTGATGTTCCCCACCTCGGACATGCCCGGGGTCGACCTGGTGCTGCCCGACTTCTCCTGGCTGCTGAAGAACCGCGACCGCATCGAGGGCGCCGTGCTCACCCACGGCCACGAGGACCACATCGGGGCCCTGCAGTTCCTGCTGCGTGACCTGTCGTTCCCGCTGTTCGGCTCGGCTCTCACCCTCGGGCTGGCCCGTGGTCGCATCGAGGAAGCCGGCCTCCTGGGCCGCACCAAGATGGTCACGGTCGTCGACGGCGAGCGCCGCAAGATCGGTCCCTTCGACGTTGAGTTCATCCCTGTCACCCACTCGGTGCCCCACGGGTTCGCCACCTGCTACCGGACCCCGCAGGGCAACATCCTGCACTCGGGCGACTTCAAGATCGACCTCAACCCGGTCGACGGCCGGCGCACCGGCCTGGGCCGCATCGGGGCCATCGCCGACAGCGAGGGCATAAAGCTGCTGCTCAGCGACTCGACCAACGCCGAGGAGCCGGGCCACACCACCTCGGAGTCGGCCGTCGGCAAGGTGCTGGCCGACCTGATCCGCGACGCCGAGGGCAAGCGGGTGATCCTGGGCTGCTTCGCCAGCCACATCCACCGCATCCAGCAGGTCATCGACGCTGCGGTGTCGCAGGGCCGCACCGTCGCCACCCTGGGGCGTTCGATGAACAAGAACGTGAAGCTGGCTCGCGAGCTGGGCGTGCTGCACTACGACGACAGCTCGCTCATCGACATCGAGGACGCCGGCAAGGTGCCCCGCGAGAAGCTGATGGTCGTCAGCACCGGGAGCCAGGGCGAGCCCATGAGCGCCCTGTCACTGATGGCGGCCGGCGAGAACCGGTGGCTGACGGTGGGGGAGGGCGACCTCGTCATCCTGTCCAGCCACGCCATCCCCGGCAACGAGACCAGCGTGGGCAAGGTCATCGACGGCCTCACCCGGCGGGGCTGTGAGGTGGTGCACTCCGGCCTGGCCGACGTCCACGTCTCCGGTCACGCCATGCAGGGCGAGCTCAAGACGCTGCTGTCGGTGGCCAAGCCCGAGTACTTCATCCCGGTGCACGGCGAGTTCCGCCACCTCCGTCACCACGCCGACCTGGCCACCGGCATGGGCGTCGCCGCCAACAACGTCTTGCTGTGCGAGGACGGCGATGTCGTCCGTATGGACGAGAAGGGTGTCGACTTCGACGGGGAAGTGCCCGCCGGGTACCTGTACGTCGACGGCATCGTCGGCGACGTCGGCCACGGTGTGCTGCGTGACCGGCGGGTGCTGTCGGAGGAGGGAGTGGTCGTGGTCGTGGTCACCGTCGACGTGAAGACCGGCGACGTGGTCAGCGGCCCCGAGATCATCACCCGGGGCTGGGTCCACGCCCCCGATGCCGAGCCGCTGTTGGGCGAGGCCCGCCAGGTCGTGCGCACCGCCCTGGAGAAGCTCGACCACCGGGGCGGGGTCGAGCTGGAGCAGATCCAGCGGGCCGTCCGCCAGGCGCTCGGCCGGTTCGTCAACGACCGCACCAAGCGGCGGCCGATGATCGTCCCCGTCGTCATGGAGGTCTGATCCCGCCCCGGGGCCGGGTCGCTGTTGGGTGGCCCCTGGGCCCGAGCGGCCCCACAGAGCGGGTGAGACTTTCCTAGGGTGCCCAGCGTGCACATTGGGATCGTTGGAGGTACAGGGCCGGCCGGGATGGGGCTGGCCCTGCGCCTCGCCGCCGCGGGGGCCGAGGTCACCGTCGGCAGCCGCACCGCAGAGCGGGCCCGGGAGAAGGTGGACCAGGCGGTCGCCAAGTGGGCCGACCGGGCGCTGCGGCTCGCCGGCGACCTCAACGACGAGGCCGCTGCCGCCGACATCGTGGTGATGGCCACGCCGTGGGACGCCGCGGTGGCGACCGGGCGGGGCCTGGCCGAGCCACTGGCCGGCAAGGTGATCGTCAGCATGGCCAACGCCCTGCAGCGGGTGGGCGACGAGTTCCAGCCCCTCGTCCCGGCCCGCGGCTCGGTGGCCGAGAGCCTGCAGGCCGCCCTGGTCCACAGCCACGTCGGCGCCGCCTTCCAGCACGTCCCAGCCCGGCTCCTGGCCGACCTCGACCACGAGATGGACTGCGACGTGCTCGTGTGCGCCGACCGGCCCGAGGCCGTCGAGCAGACCGAGCGGCTGGTGGCCCTGATCCCCGGCCTGCGGCCGGTGGTCGCCGGCACGCTGTCGTTGGCCGGGGCCATCGAGGCCTTCACCGCCGTGCTGCTGAACGTCAACGTCCGCCACAAGGCAAGGGCCAGCATCAAGCTGACGGGGCTGTAGGTGCGGCTGTTCTGCACCTCGCGCCGCGAGGTGGTGCCCTTTGCGGCCGGCCCGACGGTGACGATGTACACCTGCGGGATCACCCCCTACGACGCCGCCCACATGGGCCATGCCTCGGTGTACGTCACCTTCGACGTGCTGCAGCGGCGCCTGCGCGACCTGGGTCATGAGACGCTGTGCGTGCGCAACGTCACCGACATCGACGACCCCCTGTTCGCCAAGGCCCGCCAGCTCGGCGTCCACTACCTCGACCTCGCGGCGGAGGAGCTGGCCCGTTTCGACGCCTGCATGGCCGCCCTCGGCCTCCTGCCGAGCAGCAGCGAGCCCCGGGCCACCGGCGCCATCCCCGACATCCTCGGCTTCATCGGCATGGTCCTCGACCGGGGCCACGCCTACCAGGCCGGCGGCAGCGTCTACTTCTCAGTGGGGTCGTTCCCCGGTTTCGGCGAGGTCAGCGGCTACGGCCGCGAGCAGATGCTGGCGCTGGCCGCCGAGCGGGGGGGCCGGGTCGACGACCCCCACAAGCGCGACCCCCTCGACTTCGTGCTCTGGCAGCCCTCGGCCGAGGACGAGCCGTCGTGGCAGAGCCTGTGGGGCGCGGGCCGGCCGGGCTGGCACGTGGAGTGCAGCGCACTGGCCCTGCGGGAGCTGGGCACCACCATCGACCTGCACGGGGGCGGGAACGACCTGGTCTTCCCCCACCACGAGTGCGAGCGGGCCCAGTCCGAGGCGGCCACGGGCGAGCCGTTCGTGCGCCACTGGATGCACGTCGGCATGGTCAGCCTCGACGGGGTGAAGATGTCGAAGAGCCTGGGCAACCTGGTCTTCGTCTCCGACCTGCTGAAGGAGTGGGAGCCCGACGCCGTCCGGCTGGCCATCCTGGCCCACCACTACCGCCCCGGCTTCGAGTGGGCCGACGACCTCATGCCGGCGGCCGCATCCCGCCTCGATCGGTGGCGGGAGGCCGGCCCGGGCGAGGCCGCCCTGGCGGAGGTGCGTCGGGCCCTCGACAACGACCTCGACACCCCCGCGGCGTTGGCGGCCATCGACGCCGCCGCTGCCGACGGCCGGGGTGCCTCGCACGCGGCCGCGCTCCTCGGCATCCCCCTCGGATAGCTCGCGATCGGACCGAGCTCGTGACCGACCCGATCCACCCTCCCGCCGACGCCGCCACGGCAGGCCGATGGAACGTCTTGCGCAACCAGACCGCACCGCCCGCCTTCACCGAGGCGGTGGCCGACCTGCTGGTGCGGGAGGTGGACCGCGGCCGAGGTGTCCTCGACGTGGGCACCGGCAGCGGTCAGCTGGCCCGGGCCCTGGCCGACCGGGGAGCTTCGGTCATCGCCCTCGACCTGTCCGTACCCATGCTGGAGCTGGTACCGCGCCCGCTCAACCGGGTGGCGGCCGACGCCACCCGACTCCCGCTGCGCACCGCCTCGGTCGGAGCCGCATTGGCCGCCCACGTGCTGCACGTGGTCCCGGCGTGGCCCGAGGCGATCGCCGAGCTGGACCGCGTCGTCGGCTCCGCCGGTGTCGTGCTGGTGCAGTCGTCTCCCAGCTCGGGCGTGCTCGGCCGCCTGCCCGACCTGCGGGCGGTGTTCCGGGACAGCCTCCCAGCCCTCGCGCTGGCCGGCAGCGAGGTGGCCGGCCCGGACGGCGACGCGGCTCTGGAACGGGCCTTCACCTTGGTCGGGCGGGTGGCGTACGACCTACCGGCGGTGACCGCCCCGCGCCGGGAGACGGCGCGGGGCGTCATCGGCTGGATGCAGGGCAACCCCTGGACCTGGCCAGGACCGACCACCGATGAGGAGCGGTCGGCCGCCGCCGCGGTCGCCGAAGCCTGGGCCGTCGACGCCGGCATCGATCTGGACGAGCCGTTCGAGACCTCGGCGGTGAACCGGTGGCGGGCCTACCGGTCGGCGTAGCCCCGCTGAGCGCGGGGCGGTTGGCCGGCCCCGCGCCCGAGCCACGTCTCGGGCCGCTCGCTGATGCGAGGGCACCGGGAGGGCGTTTTCGCTGACGGCGCCGTTCGCGACCCCGGGTAGCCTCCGCCGCATGGCCAGCGTTGTCGCGATCCGGTTGCCTGACGGCTCCTCCCGTGAGGTTCCCGCCGGCACGACCGGGGCCCAGCTGGCTGCCTCCATCGGGCGCCGGCTGGCCGACGCCGCCGTGGTGGTTCGCGTCAACGGCCACCTGCGCGACCTGTCGGTGGTGCTGGAGGACGACGACGAGGTGGCCGTCGTGACCGCCGACAGCGACGACGGCCGCTACGTGGTGCGCCACTCCACCGCCCACGTGCTGGCCCAGGCCGTGCTGGAGCTGTTTCCCGGCGCCGACTTCGGGATCGGCCCGCCGGTGGAGGACGGCTTCTACTACGACTTCGACCTGCCCGGCGGGGCCACGTTCACTCCCGACGACCTGCCCCGCATCGAGGCCCGCATGCGCGAGCTGTTGTCCGAGGGCCAGCCCTTCGTGCGGGGCGAGCACTCCAAGGACGAGGCCCGCACGATCTTCGCCACCCACCCGCTGAAGCTGGAGATCATCGACGGGGCCGAGGACCCGATGTCGGGCACCGACACCGGCAGGGTCAGCACCTACGCCAACCCGCCCCGGTTCATCGACCTGTGCCGGGGCCCCCACGTCGAACACACCGGCCGCCATTTGGGCCACTTCAAGCTGCTGCGGATCGCCGGCGCCTACTGGCGGGGCGACGAGAAGAACCGTCAGCTGCAACGCATCTACGGCACGGCCTGGGAATCCAAGAAGGCCCTGGCCGAGCACCTGCACCGGCTGGAGGAGGCGGACAAGCGCGACCACCGCAAGCTGGGGGCCGAGCTCGACCTGTTCTCGTTCCCCTCCGAGATCGGCGGCGGCCTCCCCGTCTTCCACCCCAAGGGCGGTCTGATCCGCAAGCTCATGGAGGACTACAGCCGCCGCGAGCACGACCGGGCCGGCTACTCCTTCGTGGCCACGCCCCACCTGGCCAAGTCGACGCTGTTCGAGCGGTCGGGCCACCTCGACTGGTACGCCGACGGCATGTACCCCCCCATGGAGATGGAGGGGGCGACGTACTACCCCAAGCCCATGAACTGCCCGGGCCACATGCTGATCTACTCGGCCCGCCAGAAGAGCTACCGCGAGCTGCCACTGCGCCTGTTCGAGTTCGGCACCGTCTACCGCTTCGAGCGGTCGGGCCAGATCCATGGCCTCACCCGGGTGCGGGGCATCACCCAGGACGACAGCCACATCTTCTGCACGCCCGAGCAGCTGCAGGACGAGCTGGCCTCGCTGCTGGCCTTCGTCCTGCGCCTTCTGCGGGGCTTCGGGCTGGAGGACTTCCAGGCCGAGCTGTCGACCCGCAACCCCACCAAGATGGTCGGCACCCCCGAGCAGTGGGACGTGGCCGAGGCCGCCCTCGAGGAGGCCCTGAAGACGGCCGGCCTCGACTACGTGGTGTCGCCCGGTGAGGCCGCCTTCTACGCCCCGAAGATCGACATGCACGTGCGCGACGCCATCGGCCGCAAGTGGCAGCTGTCCACCCTCCAGGTCGACTTCCAGCTGCCCGAGCGCTTCGACCTGGAGTACATGGCCGCCGACGGCACCCGCCAGCGGCCGCAGGTCATCCACCGGGCCCTGTTCGGATCGGTGGAACGTTTCTTCGGCATCCTGCTCGAGCACTACGCCGGGGCTCTGCCCACCTGGCTGTCCCCGGTGCAGGTGACGGTCTGCCCCGTCAGCTCGGACCACCAGGCGTGGGCGGGCCAGGTGGTCGAGCGCCTGGTGGCCGAGGGCTTCCGGGTCGAGCTGTCCGAGGCCGACGAGCAGCTGGGCGCCCGCATCCGCAAGGCCAAGTTGGCCAAGGTGCCCCACGTGGTGGTGGTCGGCGGGGAGGATGTGGTCGCCGGGACGGTGGCCGACAACGTGCGGGGCGGCGAGCGCCCGGAGAAGGGCATCGACCTCGAGGCGTTCGTTCAGCGCCTCGGTGTCGAAGCGGCCATGCCCGGCTGATGGACCGGCTGTGGGCGGGGTGGCGGGCGGCCTACCTGGAGTCGACTGACGAGGAGGTGGAGCCGGACGGCTGCGTCTTCTGCGGCCTTCTGGCCTCCGATCTGCCCGAGGAGCGCAGCCTCATCGTGTGGCGGTCGCCCTTGGTGGCCGTCCTCCTCAACGCCTACCCCTACGGCAGCGGCCACCTCCTGGTGATGCCGGTGCGCCACGTCGGCGACCTCACCGAGGTGGTCGGCCCGGAGCGGGCCGACCTGTGGGACGCCGTCCATGCCGGCGTCGTGGCCGTCACGGCCGCCTACGGCCCGGGCGGGATCAACGTGGGCGCCAACCTGGGCCGGGCCGCCGGCGCCGGCATCCCCGGCCACCTCCACGTCCACGTCCTGCCCCGCTGGGACGGCGACACCAACTTCATGACCACCGTGGCCTCCACCCGCGTCCTGCCCGAGCCCCTGTCGGAGACCTGGCGCAAGCTGAAGGCGGCCTGGCCGCCGGCGGTCCGCCGGGCCTGAAAACCCGGCTGCATCCCGCCGCTACGAGCGGCTGGCGAGGGCGGTGGCCGCCACCCCGTCGATATCGGGCGTTGACAGGGCCCGGGCCACCACGATGGCCACGTCGTCGCTGGCGGTGTCGCCCTGGAAGTCCATGGCGGCCAGCTCGATGCGACGGGCGATGCCGTCGGCGGTACGGCCGTTGCAGCTGCGCAGGAGCTCCTCAAGGCGCTCCTGGCCGAACTGCTCACCCGAGGCGTTGCGGGCCTCGATGACCCCGTCGGTGTAGAGCACGATGGCGTCGCCGGCCTCCAGGGTGCACGGAAGGTCGGAGACCTCGGCGTCGGGGAACATGCCCATCGGCATGCCGGCGGCGCCGTCGAGTGACTCGACCTCGCCCGTGTCACGCAGTAGCAGCGGCGGGGGGTGGCCGCCCCGCGAGAGCTCGACGGCAACGGCCGTCCCGGAGGGCCGCAGGCGCAGGTAGACCGCGGTGCAGAAGCGATCGTCGGTGCGGCCGCCGATGGCCTCGTTCAGCCGGCGCAGCACACCGCTCGGCGTCGGCTCGTCGCGGGCCACGGCCCGGACCGTGTAGCGGGCCTGGCCGGTGATGGCGGCCGCCTCCGGACCGAACCCGCTGACGTCGCCGAGCACCACGGCCCACACGCCGGCATCGACCTCAAAGGCGTCGTAGAAGTCGCCCCCGACGAGGTTGCCGACCCCGGTGGCCCGGTAGCGGGCTGACAGGTCGACGCCCGGCACGATGGGCAGCAGGGGCGGAAGGAGCGTCTCCTGGAGCACACGGGCTACCCGGCCCCGCTCGTGCTGCTCGACGGCCCGGTCGAGCGCACCGGCCAGGTGCTGGGTCAGCCCTTGGGCGAGGCGCTCCCGACGATGGTCGAACCGCAGGGGCGCAGGGTGGCCGAGCACCACGGCGCCGTGGCTGCCCCCGCTCTCGTTGCGCACCGGCAGCACTAGCCACGACCGCACGACGCCCCCGCCCACCAGCTGGCCGTAGGGCTCCTGGGCGGCCGCGTCATGGGCCCAACGCAGCAGGTCGTCGATGACCAGCACCTCCATGCCTTGGACGGCTGCGGCCAGGAGTGGGGCCCGGCCGATCTCGGGGGCCGTGGCGAAGCCGGGGTGGACGCCGTCGTTGACGTCGACGAGCCGGCCGGCGGCGTCGTCCGGCAGGAACAGCGCGAAGGTGCCGCCGGCCACCTTGCGGGCCGCCTCGACCAGGCGCCGTATGAGCTGGGCGGGCTCGGACTCGGCCAGGGCGCCGGCCAGCTCGATCAGCACCTCCTCGAGCTGGGTCCGCTCGCGCTCGACCTGCGCCAGGCGGACGTCGCTGCTCCGGCGGCCCGGTCCCTGCCGCTCGACGCTCACGGGATGGTCCCCGGCACGGCCGGCTCGACCCCGGCCGGCTCGACCCAGGCCGGCTCGACCCAGGCCAGCTCGAACCACACGGTCTTGCCGTCCGGTCGCCCGGTGATGCCCCAGGCATCGGCCAGCAGCTCGATCAGCCCGCTGCCCCGGCCGCCAAGGTCACTCTCGGCCACCTCCCGACGGTGAGGGACCACGGTCGAGCGGTCGGCGACCTCCACCCGCAGGCGGTCAGCTCCCAGGCGCACGGTCAGCTCGACCTCCGACCCGGCGTAGAGCACGGCGTTGCCCACCACCTCGCTGACCAGCAGGGTCGTGGTGTCGAGGAGGTCGACGCAGCCCCAGCCCTCGAAGGTCGACTCGATGAAGCGGCGGGCCAGCCGTGGGCTTTCGCGGGAGGGCGGGAGGTCGATCTCGGCGTGCGGAAGGGATGCGAGGGCCGGCTCGGCGACGGCGACGAGTCCCGACAGCTCCCGTCCCAGCCGGCTGGGTGCCACCGACTTGGGCAGGAAGGCGACGCCGCCCATCTGGCGCATGGCGTCGAGGTCGCCCTCGGGGTGGGCCGAGGTGAGCACCACGACGCAGGCCGGGGCGGCAGCCCGCAGCGCGGCGGGCAGCCGGAAGCCCTCGCCGCCCGGCAGGAGCACGTCGACCAGGGCGGTGTCCGGCTGGATGCGGGCGGCGGCCTCGACGGCGTCGGCTGCGGTGGCCACCTCGGCCACCACCTCAAAGGCGGGATCGGCGGCGAGGGCCAGGCGCACCAGGCGGCGGTACGCCGGGTTGTCGTCGACGACCAGGAGCTGGTTCCTCATGAGGAGCCCCCGTCGGTGGGGGGCAGGCTGAAGCAGACGGCGCTGCCCTGCCCGGGGGCAGGCTCGATCCAGATCTCCCCGCCGTGCTCCTCGACGGTCCGTCGGGCGACGGCGAGGCCGGAGTCGGCCGCCTCGGGATCGTCCGGACGACCGAACAGCGAGAACAGCCGGGGACCATCGGCGGGGTCCACCGACCGGCCGTCGTCGATGGTGCTGATCACCCACGATCCGTCTCGCCTGGTCACCCCGACGTGGATGGTGGCCGGGCCGTCGCTCCGGTGCAAGGCGCTCTGCAGGATGTGGACGAAGACCTGCTGGAGCGACCAGGCGTCGCCGCTGACGCTGGGCAGGGGATCGGCGGTGAGCACCGGGTCGGTGGCCGCCAGCTTGCCGGCCAGCTGCAACCTGGCCTGGCTGAGCACCTCCCCGAGGTCGACGGGGGCGTGCTGGGCCGCGGTGGGACGGGTGCGGGCCAGGACCTCGGCCACGTGGCCACCGAGGTCGCGCAGGCCCTGGCGGGCGTCGGCCACCAGCTCGAGGCCCTCCGGGCCGAGGGCGGCGCCGTAGCGGTCGGCCAGGAGCTCGAGCAGGCCGGCGCCGACCTGCAGCGGCTCCCGCAGGTCGTGGGACAGGGCCACCGCGAACCGCTCGAGATCGGCGTTCGAGCGCTGCAGCTCGACGGTCAGGCGAGACAGGGCGGCCTGGGCGGCCTGGCGCTCCTGCAGACGGTCGGCCAGCTCGGTGGCCTGCTCCTGGACCAGGGCCCGCTGCTGGTGCAGGTCGAGGAAGACCGCCACCTTGGCCAGCAGGATCTCGGGCTCGAGGGGCTTGGCCAGGAAGTCGACCGCTCCTGTGCCGTAGCCCCGGAGGCGCTGGTCGAGCTCACGGTCGATGGCGGTGAGGAAGATGATGGGGATGCTGCGGGTCCGCTCGCGTCCCTTTATCGCCCGAGCCGTCTCGTAGCCGTCGAGGCCCGGCATCTGCACGTCGAGGAGGATGACGGCCACCTCCTCGTGCAGGAGGCAGCGCAGGGCCTGCTGGCCCGAGCCGGCCCGGATCAGCTGGCAGGGCAGCGGCTCGAGGATGGCCTCCAGGACCAGCAGGTTGTCGGGGCGGTCGTCGACGATGAGGACCTTCGGGCGGGCGCCGGTCACAGCAGTACCGGTCCGGTGACGGCGGCCACGAGCGTCCGGGCCAGCAGGTCGATGTCGCCGACCACCGCCGTCGGCACCGCGGCCAGGGCGGCCGCTGGCATGGTTGCCCGCTCGGCGGTGGCCGGGTCCTGGACCAGCGCCAGGCCGCCGGCGGCGGCCACCCGGGCCAGGCCCTTGGCCCCGTCGTCGTTGGCGCCGGTCAGGACGATCGCCGCCAGCGCCGGCCCGTAGGCGTTGGCGGCGGACTCGAACAGGACATCGACCGAGGGGCGGGCGTAGCGCACCGGCTCCTCGGTAGTCAGGGAGAAGCGGTGGCGGTCGACCAGGAGGTGGTAGCCGGGCGGGGCAACGTAGACGTGGTTGGCCAGGACCAGGTCCTTGTCGTCGGGCTCGGCCACCCGTCGTGCGGTGTGGCGGCCCAGCAGCTCGACCAGGGCGGAGGGGGCCTCGCTGCGGTGTTGCACGATCACCGTGGGCAGCGCAAAGGCGTCGGGCAGCGCCTCCAGCAGGCGGCCGACGGCGGCGAGACCGCCCCAGGAGCAGCCGACGGCCACCAGCGCCAGCCGATCGGGGCTCATCGGACCTTCCGGAAGATGCGGTCAGCCTGATCCAGCGCCACGTAGTCAGCGCCGTGGCTGGTGAAGGTGATGCTCTCCTTCTGGCCGAGGCCGAGGAGGCCGAAGCGGACCAGGCTCTCGTGGAACAGGTCGTGGACCCGGTCCTGGAGTGCGGCGTCGAAGTAGATCATCACGTTGCGACAGATGATGGCGTGGAACTCGTTGAAGGAGCGATCCGAGACCAGGTTGTGGCGGGAGAAGACCACCCCCTCGGTCAGGGAGCGGTCGAAGCGGGCCCCCCCGTAGCCGGCGGTGTAGTACTCGGAGAAGGCCC
>JBBPYZ010000133.1:0-3549 GCA_038199465.1 Acidimicrobiales bacterium
CCTTGGCCCGGGCCGCGGCCACCACTGCCGGCGCCGAGCCGTGGGCCGAGAGCATGAGCGGGGCCCCGGCGGGCACGGCGTCGATGTCATCGACGAAGACCACCCCGAGCTGGCAGAAGCGGTCGACCACCAGCTGGTTGTGCACGATCTCGTGGTAGCAGTACACCGGCGGCTCGAAGACCCGCACCATCCAGGCCAGGGCCTTGATGGCCATCTCCACCCCGGCGCAGAAGCCGCGGGGCTGGGCCAGCAGCACCTCGTCAACAGCCATCCGGGCGATGCTAGGGCCGGGTCGGAGCTAGGCCACCCATGGCCCGACGGCCTGCCGAGCGCTATCCTCGTGCCCTCATGTCCCTGCCCACCGTGGTGGCGGTGGCCGCAGGGTCGCCTGCCGAGCACGCCGGCCTCCTCCCCGGGGACGAGATCGTGGCCATCAGCGGCCAGGTGCCCCGCGACGTCATCCAGTACCGCCTGATGGCTGACGAGGCCGACATCGAGATCGACGTGCTGCGGGGCGGGCTCCAGCTGACCATCGCGGTGGCCAAGGAGGCGGGAGCCGCCCTCGGCGCCGAGGTGTCGAGCGCCCTGTTCGACCAGATCCGCACCTGCGACAACCACTGCGAGTTCTGCTTCATCTACCAGCTCCCCAAGGGGCTGCGGCCCAGCCTCTACATGAAGGACGACGACTACCGCCTGTCGTTCCTCTACGGCAACTTCACCACCCTCACCCGCTTCACCGAGGCCGACCTGGAGCGGGTCATCACCGAGGGGCTGTCGCCGCTGTACGTGTCCATCCACGCCACCGACCCCGAGGTGCGGGCCGTGATGCTGCGCAACCGTCGGGGGGCCACCAGCCTGCGGTGGCTGCGGGCCCTGCTCGACCACGGCATCGAGGTCCACGGCCAGGTGGTGGTGTGCCCCGGCCAGAACGACGCCGAGGTCCTGGAGCGCACCCTGGCCGGGGTCCTCGACCGTTACCCCGAGCTGGCCACGGTGGCGTGCGTGCCCCTGGGCGTCTCCCGCCACTCGACCGAGCCGGGTCTGCGGCCCCACACCGCCCTGGAGGCGGTGGCGGTGCTGGAGGTCGTCGAGCGCTGGCAGGCCACCTTCCTGGCCGCCCTCGGGCGCCGGGTGGTGTGGGCCAGCGACGAGTACAATCTGATGGCCGGCGCCCCCTTCCCCGACGCCGAGGTCTACGAGGGCTTCACCCAGCACGAGAACGGCGTGGGCATGGCCACCGCCTTCCGCCTGGAGTGGGAGGGCCGGGTCGAGACGCCGCTCGGTCCCCGGGAGGGCTTCTTCCAGGCCGTCGACTCGCCGGTCGGCTACTCCACCCCGACCCGCCGGGCCACCGGGCTCTCCATCCGGCCGTCCCGCCGGGCACCGGCCTGCGTGGTCACCGGCGAGTACGGGGCTGCCGTCCTGGCGCCGCTCTTGGGCAGGCGGGCCCGCGTCCTGGCCGTGCGCAACGACTTCTTCGGCGGCAACACCGCGGTGGCCGGCCTGCTGACGGGCGCCGACCTGGGCCGGGCCCTGGCCGACCAGCCCGAGGGCGAGCGCTACCTCCTCCCCGACGTGTGCCTGAACGACGGCCGCTTCCTCGACGGCGGCACCCCGGGCGACCTGCCCCGGCCGGTCGAGGTCGTCCCCGCCGACGGCCTGTCGCTGCGCCAGGCCCTGGAAGCCGCCTGATGGCCGCCCCCCTGCCCGTCATCGCCATCGTCGGCCGCCCCAACGTGGGCAAGTCGACCCTGGTGAACCGCATCACCGGCCGGCGCGACGCCATCGTCGAGGACACCCCAGGGGTGACCCGGGACCGCAAGGAGATCGAGGCCGACTGGGCCGGGCGCAGCTTCACCCTGGTCGATACCGGCGGCTGGCTGCCCGGCGGCACCGACCTCGACGCCAAGGTCACCCGCCAGTCCGAGCACGCCATCGCCCAGGCCGACGTCGTGCTCCTGGTGGTCGACACCACCGTCGGCATCAACGACGGCGACGAGCGGATGGCCGGCCTGCTGCGCCGCCGGAACAAGCCGACCTTCGTGGTGGCCAACAAGGTCGACTCGGCCGAGCGCGAGCCCGACATCTGGGAGTTCGCCTCCCTGGGCCTGGGCGAGCCGCTGCCCGTCTCGGCCATCCACGGCCGGGGCGCCGGCGACCTGCTCGACCTGGTCGTCGGCGCCCTGCCGCCGCCCGAGCCCGAGCCCGAGCCCGAACCCGAGGACGACGGGGTGGTGGCCTTCTCGGTGGCCATCGTTGGCCGTCCGAACGTGGGCAAGTCCACCCTGTTCAACCGCCTGGTGGGCGAGGAGCGGTCGGTCGTCCACGACCTGGCTGGCACCACCCGCGACAGCGTCGACACCGTGCTGTCCACCGACGCCGGCCGCATCCGCTTCGTCGACACCGCCGGGCTGCGGCGCCGGGGCAAAGAGGCCGAGGGGCCGGAGTACTACTCGCTGGTGCGGGCCCTGCAGTCGATCGACGCCTCCGACACCGCCCTGCTGGTCATCGACGCCACCGAGGGCGTCACCCACCAGGATCAGCGCCTGGCCGAGCGCGTCGACGCCGCCGGCAGCCCCGTGGTGATCGTGCTGAACAAGTGGGAGCTGCTGGACGACGAGGCCAAGGCCGACGTGCAGCACCAGGTGGCCGACATGCTGGCCTTCCTCACCTACGCCCCGGTCCTCAAGGTCAGCGCCCTCACCGGCCTCGGCGTCCACAAGCTGCTGCCGGCCCTGGGCCAGGCCGAGGAGGCGTACTCACGCAGGGTGCCCACGGCGGTGCTCAACCGGGTGGTCCAGGCCGCCCAGTCCGCCCACCCGCCGCCGAACGCCAAGATCCAGTACGCCACCCAGGGCGCGGTGCACCCCCCCACGTTCACCCTGTTTGCCAATCGCGACTTGCCGCCCACCTATCTGCGGTACATCGAGCGCAAGATCCGGGAGCACTTCGAGCTCGGCCCCACGCCGATCAAGATCCGGGTCCGGCGCCGAGGTGGCTGAGGTCCCGTTCCTCTCGGACGGCACCGCGGAGGGGCTGGGCTGGGCCCTGCGGGCCCTAGAGGGCGCTCTGGCCCTCGCCTGCCTGGTGTCGGCGATCCTGTGGGGCCGCTCGGCCCGCCGCCTGCAACGGGCCCTGGGGCGCATCGAGCGCACGCTGGAGCGCTCCGGCGGCGACGACGAGGCGGCCGACCTGTCCCGAGCCGCCTTCCGCAAGGAGATGCACACCACCCTCCTCTACGTGGTGCTGGCCCTCGCCCTGGCCGCCGGGGCGGTCGGCGGAGCCCGGTGGACGGCGATCCCCCTGGTCCTGTGCGCCGTCCCGGTGGCCATGAGCATCGGCTACGGCCGGAACTTCATCTACGAGGCCGAGCTGGCCGAGTCGCGCTCGATGCTGCTGCGCCGGGCCGAGGAGGTCATGGAGCAGGCCGACCTGGCCCCCCGCCGCTGGGCCCAGCGCCTGGCCCCCTCCGAGCTGCCCCCGGTCGAGGGGTTCGAGATCGGCACCGTCTATGAGCCCGGCACCGGCTCGATGGCCGGCGACTTCTAC
>JBBPYZ010000134.1:0-7764 GCA_038199465.1 Acidimicrobiales bacterium
AACCTCACCTTCTTAGTGCAGCACCAGCTGGGCTTGTCGGGCATGCCCCGGCGAGTGGCCGACTACCGGGCCGAGGACGGCTACACCACGCTCAACGTGGTGTCGTCGGTGGGGTCGTTCCTGCTCGGCATCTCCACCCTGTTCTTCCTGGCCAACGTGGCCATCACGCTGCGCCGGGGCAGGCCCGCCGGCGACGACCCGTGGGGTGGCCACACCCTCGAGTGGGCGGCGCCCTCTCCCCCGCCACCCGGCAACTTCCCCGACCCGCTGCCGCCCATCCGCTCCAACCGGCCCGTGTGGGACCTGGCCCACCCCCCCGAGCCGTCATGAAGGTGGTCGGCCGGGCCTACCTCGCCCTCGGGGCCCTGATCGCGGTGATGACCGCCCTCTACTGGTTCACCAGCTACGAGAGCGCCGGCACCGCCATGCTGCTCCTGGCCGCCTGCCTGGCCCTGTTCATCGGCCTCTACCTGGCCCGGGCGGCCCGGGGCCCCACCGTCCACGCCGGCGACGAGACCACGCCCTATCTGCCCCACGCCAGTGCCTGGCCCTTCTTCGTCGGCGTCGCCGCCCTGGTCACCCTGAACGGCCTGGCCCTCGGCCTCTGGGCGCTGGTACCCGGCGCCATCGCCCTGGCCGGCGCCCTCGTCGGCTACGCCGGGCAGAGCCGCCGGAGGGGCTGACCCCGTCTCCAGAACGGGCCGCGGCCCTGCCCACGCCGGGGAGGTCCCCGACCCGTCACGTCTTCAAAGCCGCCAGTAGGGGAGTGCGACCGTGGGTCGGCCCCGCGAGGTCAGCTCCCGAGCGGGTGGGCCGGAGGGAGCCCCGTGCGGGAGACGGCGACCGGCGGCGGCCAGGCGATGGGCTGCTCGTCGTCGGGCTCGGGCTCCTCGTCGGCGACGGCAACGGGGTCCGGGGCGCCGCTCGGGGGGGCCGCTTCCGACGGGGCGTCGGGGGGTTCGGCGTCGCGGGCGGCCAGGTCGCGGCACAGCCGGTGGGCCACCAGGCCGGCTGCGGCGGGCACCACGAAGACCGAGAGCCGGACCGACCAGATCAACTGGTTCACCGACAGGCCGAACTCGGTGGCGAGCACGTCGCTGCCGCCGGCCAGGAAGAGCACCGAGTAAAAGGCGAGGGTGGCGACCCCGAGGGCGGTGCGCACGGGGCGGTCACGGGGGCGGTCGAGGAGGTGGTGCTCGTCCCGGTCCTTGGTGAAGCGGGCCTCGAGGAACGGCCAGGCGTAGAGCAGCCCGAAGGTCAGGCCGGGGAGCAGCACGCCGGCGAAGAACGGGTTGGGCAGCTCGAAGCCGAAGGCCCGCGGCTCCCAGGCCGGCATGGCCCGCAGCGCCCCCTCGAGCCACCCGATGTACCAGTCGGGCTGCGACGCGGCGCTCACCTCCGACGGCTCGAACGGGCCGTAGATCCAGATGGGGTTGATCTGGGCCAGGCCGCCGAGGGCGGCCAGCACCCCGGTGGTGAGGAAGAACAGCCCGCTCGCCTTCACCGCATAGGTGGGCCAGATTCGCTCGCCCACCACGTTGTCCTCACGGCGGCCCGGGCCCCGGAACTGGGTGTGCTTTTGGTGCACGACCATGGCGAGGTGCATGACCAGCAGCCCGACGATCATGGCGGGCACGAGGAGGATGTGCAGCACGAAGAAGCGCTCGATGAGGTCGGGGCCCGGGAACTCGCCGCCGAAGAGCAGCGAGGTGATCCAGGTGCCGATGAGCGGTATCGACAGGACGATCGAGTAGGCGATGCGCAGTCCCGTGCCTGAGAGCTGGTCGTCGAGCAGCGAGTAGCCGGTGAAGCCGTTGCCGATGCCGAGGAGGAGCAGGGTGACGCCAACGATCCAGTTCAACTCGCGCGGGCGCCGGAAGGCGCCGGTGAAGAAGACCCGGGCCAGGTGCACGACCATGGCGGCGACGAAGACCAGGGCCGCCCAGTGGTGCATCTGGCGCATCACCAGGCCGGCCCGCACGTCGAAGCTGAGCTCGACGGCCGACCGGTAGGCCCGGGTCATCTCCACGCCCCGCAGGGCGTCGTAGCTGCCCTCGTAGGTGGTCTCGGACTGGCTGGGCTTGAAGAAGAACGTGAGGTAGGTGCCGGTGAGGAGCAGGACCATGAAGGAGTAGAGGGCGACCTCGCCCAGCAGGAACGACCAGTGGTCGGGGAAGACCTTGCGCAGCGTGGTCCGGGCCATGCGGGCCAGGCCCAGCCGGTCGTCGACGAACGCGCCGGTGCGGGCGACCCTTGAGGGCCGCTCCTCCTCCGCCTCGTCTCCGTCGCTCATCGGGACCGGTCCCAGAACCCGGCGCCGACCGGGCCCTCGAAGTCGCCCCTGGCCACCAGGAAGCCCTCTTCGTCGACGCCGAGGGGCAGCTGAGGCAGGGCCCGGGTGGCGGGGCCGAACACCGGGCGGGCGCCGGCCAGCACCTCGAAGGTGGACTGGTGGCAGGGGCACAGGAGTAGGTGCTCATCGGCCTGGTACAGCCCCACCGGGCAGCCGGCGTGGGTGCACAGCTTGGAGTAGGCCACCACCGTCCCGACCGTCCAATCCAGCTTCACCGGCTCGGTGAAGAGCGACTCGTCCTCGACCCGGATGAGCAGGGTGGACGAGTCGGCCTCGTCCTGGTGGCCTTCGGGCCAGACGGTCAGGATGCCGGCGACAGGGATGTCCTCGGCCCGCACGGGCTGCTCGTCGGCGGTCACCAGGCGCCGCCCGGGAGCCATGCCGGTGGTGAACAGGCCCCGACCGGGGCGGGGCCCGAGCGAGCGGATGGGGAACACCAGGGCCAGGCCCAGGGCGCCGAGCCCTCCGGTGATGAGCCCCACGATCAGCCGGCGGCTGCCGATGGCCTCCTCCCCCCGCTCGAGCTCGGTGGTGAAGGCGGCCACGTCCTCGGGCGCCGACCCGAGGGGCTTGCGGGCCTCCTCGGCCTCGTCGTCGGGCAGCATCCGCTGGGCCCAGATCACCAGGCCGACGCCGATGCCCAGGAGGGAAACGGCCAGCAGCACCCCCTCGAGCTGGGCCTGGCCGCCCCTGGAGTAGACCACGGCCAGTCCGAGGCCGGCCAGGATGCTGAGGGACAGGGCGACGACGATGCCGAGGTATGCCTGACGCGTGGCTGGGCGGGCGTGGCGCTCGGGGTCTGGCGTCATGCCCGTCGTCCCGCCCGCTTGGCCCCGATCCACACCGTGGCCGCGAGGCAGGCGCCCATCCCGAACATCCAGCCGACGAAGCCCTCGGCGACGGCCCCGGCCCCGCCCAGCCGGCCCCCGCCGGGGGTGGGGGCCTCCTGCAGGAACTCGACGTAGCGCACGAGCGATGCCACCTCCTCGTCATCCAGGACCTCCCGGCCGAACACGGGCATGTTGCCCGGTCCGACCCGCACGGCCGCGGCGATCTGCCGGGCCTTCGCCTCGGTCAGCGGCGGCGCGTACCCGCCGTAGCTCAGGGCGCCGCCGATCCCCGCTGCTGCGTGGCAGGCCGCGCACTGGGCCCGGAAGATCACGCCGCCCTCGGCCAGGTCACCGGTCGAGGGGTCGACCTCGGGGACGGGTGGCCCGTTGCCCAGCGAGGCGACGTAGTTGGTGAGCAGCTCGATCTCCTCCAGGCCGTAGGCCGGGTCCTTACGCTTGGGCTGGTCGTCGGAGCTCAACGGCATGCGTCCGGTGCTCAGGTAGTAGTAGGCGGCGGCGGCGCCCGAGCGCTCGAGGGTGGGGCCCCGGTCGGTGCCCCGGCCATCGAGGCCGTGGCAGCTGGAGCAGCCCGTGACGAACAGCTGGCGCCCCGCCTCCAAAGGCGCGGCCGGCCCCTGCTGGCGGACCTGGGCGCCGGCTCCCAGCACCGGCCAGAGCGCGAGCGCCAGCGCCAGCGCGCTTCCCATCGCCCAGAGCACCGGTCGTCGCATCGTGGCCCTCAGCGCACCAGGTAGAGGGTGGCGAACATGGCCACCCACACCACGTCGACGAAGTGCCAGTAGTAGATGGCCACGCTCATGGTGCTGGCCAGCGGAGCCTTGCTCGTGCGCCCCGTGGCCACGACCAGGAGGGAGCCCAGGAGGAACAGCCCGCCCAGCACGTGGGCGCCGTGGAAGCCGGTCATCAGGTAGAAGAGCGACCCGTAGGCGTGGTCGGTGGCGGTGAAGTTGAGGGCGGCGTACTCGAGGCCCTGGTTGGCCAGGAAGGCGGCCCCGAGCACGATCGTGAGCAGGGTCCAGCGGCGGGTGCCTCGCTCGTCGCCGGCCTCGGCCCGATGGCCGGCCATGTGCACGGTGGCGCTGGACGCCACCAGAACGGCGGTGAACAGCCCGGCCCGGGCGGTGCCCAGCTCGACCCCTTCGGGCGGCCACTCGGTGTCGGCCCCCCGCAGGAAGTAGTAGGCGGCGAACAGGCCGCTGAAGAACATGAGCTCCGACGCCAGCCACACCACCATCCCGATACGCACCAGTGACGGCCGGGCAGGAGCCGACGCGATGTTTCCCGCCGGTGGGTCGGGGGATGCCGCCGGCTCTGGCGCCGCGGGCACCGCGCCGGGACCGGTGATCTCCTCCTGGGTGGTCATGACGCTTCGGCCGTGGCGGCCAGCCGGTCGAGGCGGCGGTCGTTGCGGGAGGCCTCCCGCTCGTCGGCAGCCATCCACTGGTGCAGCACCAGCCCGGCGCAGACCAGCCCCACCAGCTCGCCGGCTGCCCACAGCACGCCGCCGCCGACACGCTGGTCGGCGAGAGCCGCCCGGGACCCGAGGGCCCGCCCGTACCACCCGCCAGCCAGGAGCCGGTCGCCGCTCAGGAGGGCCAGCCCCAGGACGGTATGGATGGGGAGGGTGAGGAAGACCGCCAGGAGCCGGACGGGGTGGGGCGGCCGGGCGGCCACCGGGTCGACGGCCACGACGGGCCACAGGAAGATGACCCCGGCGGCGACGAAGTGGAGGTGGACGCCGGCGTGGACGAGTTCATTGCCCAGGGACAGCCCGAGCAGCGGTGAGAAGTAGAGGGCGAACAGGGAGCCGCCGAAGAGGGCCAGGCCCACCAGCGGGTGGGCCAGGACCCGGGCCGCCCGGTGGTGGAGGAGGCGCCGCAGCCGGGCGCTGGCGGCCGGGCCGCTGGCCTGGAGCGCCAGCGTCAGGGGGGCGGCGAGGGCCAGGAGGAGCGGGGCGACCATCCCGAGCAGCAGGTGCTGGCCGGCGTGGGCGCTGAAGTGGGTGGTGTCGGCGGCGGCGAGAGGGCCCTGGGTGGCCACCACCACGGCGAGGAGGCCCAGGCCGAACAGCGTGGTGCGCGATGAGGGCCAGGCCCTTCCCCGGGCGGTCATGCGGCGGGTGCCCGCTCCGTAGAGCAGGGCGGCGGCCACCACGGGGAGGAGGGCGACCGGGTCCAGCCCGAGGTCGCTCGCGACCCCGATGAGCCCGCTACCGCTGAGCGGCACGGCTCCCCCACCGCTCCAGCGGGCCATCCCCGTTCACCGCCGCTCACCCTAGGCCCCTCCCCCGCCTGGGGTCGGCTTCCCGACAAAACTCTCCTCGCCAGGATGTGCGTGTCGCCCGGGGCCGGGCGTGGCATGGTCGGGCCATGGACGTGAGCGGCTGGATCCGGTCGTGGCCCCTGTACCGGCAGGCCACGGGTGACGACCCGTCCGGCCGCGGAGCCGCAGTGCGTTCGCGCCGCACCGAGGAGGTGCGGCCCCGCACCGCCGACGCCGACTCGGTGGCCCGCTCGATCTGCCCCTACTGCGCCGTCGGGTGCGGCCAGAGCGTCTACGTCAAGGACGGCCAGGTCACCCAGATAGAGGGCGACCCGGACAGCCCCGTCTCCCGGGGCCGGCTGTGTCCCAAGGGCGCGGCCAGCAAGAGCCTGGTGCAGAGCCCACAGCGCCTGACCGCCGTGCGCCACCGGCGCCCCTTCAGCACCGAGTGGGAGGACCTCGACCTGGAGGTGGCCATGGACATGATCGCGGAGCGGGTGGTGGCCGCCCGCCGCGACACCTGGGAGGACGGCGACGCTGACGGGCGCCCCCTCAACCGGACGAGGGGCATCGCCAGCCTGGGCGGGGCCACCCTCGACAACGAGGAGAACTACCTCATCAAGAAGCTGTTCACCGCCCTCGGGGCCATCCAGGTGGAGAACCAGGCCCGGATCTGACACTCGGCCACCGTCCCCGGTCTGGGGACATCGCTCGGCCGGGGCGGCGCCACCAACCCCCAGCAGGACCTGGTCAACGCCGACTGCATCGTCATCCAGGGCTCGAACATGGCCGAGGCCCACCCCGTCGGCTTCCAGTGGGTGATCGAGGCCAAGCTGCGGGGAGCCAGGGTCATCCACGTCGACCCCCGCTTCACCCGCACCAGCGCCCTGGCCGACACCTTCGTGGCCATCCGGGCCGGCACCGACATCGCCTTTCTCGGCGGGATCATCAACCACGTGCTCAGCAACGGCCTCGACTTCCGCGAGTACGTGGTGGCCTACACCAACGCCGCGACCGTCATCAGCGAGGGCTTTGTCGACACCGAGGACCTGGATGGCCTGTTCTCCGGCTTCGACCCCGCCACCCGCACCTACGACGAGTCGTCGTGGCGATACGCCGGGATGGGCGACGACACCGAGCGGGACGACACGCTGCTGCACCCGCGCTGCGTCTTTCAGATCCTGAAGCGCCACTTCGCCCGCTACACCCCCGAGATGGTCGAGCGCGTGTGCGGGGTGGCGCCCGAGCAGCTCCTCGAGGTGGCCGAGGCCTGGGTGGCCGGATCGGGGCGGGAGCACACCACCACGCTGGTGTACTCGGTGGGCTGGACCCAGCACAGCACCGGGGTGCAGTACATCCGGACCGGGGCCATCCTCCAGCTGCTGCTCGGCAACATCGGCCGCCCCGGCGGCGGCATCCTGGCCCTGCGGGGCCACGCCAGCATCCAGGGCTCGACCGACATACCTACCCTGGTCAACCTGCTGCCGGGCTACCTGCCCATGCCGTACGTCGGCCGGCACGACACCTTCGACGAGTGGGTCGGCGCCATCCGCCATGGTGACCAGAAGGGGTTCTGGGGCAGCGCGCCGGCCTACGCCACCAGCCTCCTCAAGGCGTGGTGGGGGGATGCGGCCACAGCCGACAACGACTTCGCCTACGGCCACCTGCCCCGCATCAACGGCGACCACGGCACGTTCCGCCAGGTGCTCGACATGATCGACGGGAAGATCAAGGGCTACTTCCTGCTGGGCCAGAACCCGGCCGTCGGCTCGGCCCACGGCAAGGCCCAGCGCCTCGGGATGGCCAACCTCGAGTGGCTGGTGGTGCGGGACCTGTTCGAGACCGAGAGCGCCACCTTCTGGAGGGACGGCCCCGAGGTGGCCACCGGCGAGATCGTCCCCGAGGAGTGCCGCACCGAGGTGTTCCTGCTGCCGGCCGCCTCGCACGTGGAGAAGGAGGGCACCTTCACCCAGACCCAACGGATGCTGCAGTGGCGGGAGAAGGCCGTCGAGCCCCCCGGTGACTGCCGCTCCGAGCTGTGGTTCACCTACCACCTGGGCCGGCTGGTGCGTGAGCGGCTGGCCGCCTCGACCGTCCCCCGGGACCGGCCCCTGCTCGACCTCACCTGGGACTACCCGGTGCACGGCCCCACCGCCGAGCCCGACGCCGAGGCGGTGCTGGGCGAGATCAACGGCTTCGAGGTGGCCGGCGGCCGGCTCCTGTCGGCCTCGACCGAGCTGGCCGCCGACGGCTCCACCGCCGGCGGGTGCTGGCTCTACACCGGGGTGTACGCCGACG
>JBBPYZ010000135.1:0-5141 GCA_038199465.1 Acidimicrobiales bacterium
AGACCGAGGCCCGCCAGCTGGCCGCCGCCCTGGGCCAGGCCACCGACCTGCGCCGCCAGCTCGACGCCGTCCGAGCCCAGGCCGGCACGGCCCGGCTCCTCGCCGTCCACCTCGACGCCGGCCACTTCGAGAAGTGGCTGCTGCGGGAGGCGCTCGACGACCTGGTCGAAGGGGCCACCACCACGCTGCGCCAGCTGTCCGGCGACGCCTACTCCCTCACCTGCGACGACCGGCTCGAGCTCAGCGTCATCGACCACGCCAACGCCGACGAGCGCCGGCCGGTGCGCACCCTGTCGGGCGGCGAGACCTTCCTGGCCTCGCTCAGCCTGGCCCTGGCCCTGGCCGACCGCATCGCCGCCCTAGCCCCCGGACAGGTTGCCCTCGAGTCGCTGTTCCTCGACGAGGGCTTCGGCACCCTTGACCCCGACACCCTCGACGTGGTGGCCAGCGCCATCGAGCAGCTGGGCGCCGAGGGCCGCATGGTCGGCCTGGTCACCCACGTCCGCGAGCTGGCCGAGCGGGTCCCCACCCGCTACGAGGTGGCCAAGGGCCCCGGTGGCGCCACCATCGAGCGGGTCACGGCGTGATGCGGTGGTCGGTCGACGCCTGGGATCCCGGCTACGGGTCCTCGCTCGATGTCGATGACGCCAGCGGCCTGGCCGACACCGACGACCCGGTCAACGTCGACGTGGAGGTGGCCGGAGCCGAGTGGGTGCCCCGCGACCCGGAGCCCAAGTCGGCACGCCCCACGACGATCCTGTTCTGCGACGGCACGCTGCGTACCGACGCCCGCATCTGGATCACCGAGCCCGACGGGCGGGTCCGCCCGGCGCTGGCCGCCTCGGTGGCGGCCGGGGCCGTTCGCTCCGCCGGGGGCCGGGCCGAGGTGGTCGAGGTGACGGTGGCCCGGGTCCTGGTATCCGCCAGCCCCAACACCGGGGCCATCCCCACCCCCTGGGGCGGCTACGAGCCGACGCCGGCCAGCAGCGACCTCGACGCCGCCCTCGTCGCCGCCGTCCTGCAGGCCATGGGCCGCCTGGAGGTGCAGGTGGCCTCGGCCGCCACCACCGCCGACCTGGTCGTGGTCGACGGCCGCCTCCAGGCCCCCGGCCACCCCCCGGGCACCGTGGGCTACGTCAAGGCCCACGCCGCCCGCTACCTGGCCGACCGCCAGCACGACGTGGTCGCCGCCCTCCGCCCCGGCCAGCGCACCCCCCTCTTCTGCCTCCAGCAGGTCCGCAGCACCACCCTCAGCTGGTACCTCCGCCTCCCGGGCGGCGCCGGTCACCCGTGGGCCGGCATCGTCCGCTGCGAGGTGTCCAAGGACGTCCCTCCCGCCCAGGCCGCCACCCTCGCCGACCGCACCTGCCTCGCCCTCCCCGCCTACGCCAGCCAGCCCCACAAGGACAGCCGGGCCCCCCAGAACCTGATCCCCGTCGGCGCCCTCGAGCACCGCCTCCGCCACGCCCTCGGCGACCCCCGCCTCCTCGAACGCCACCTCCGCCGGGCGGCCCCGGCCTCGTGAGCCGCCCGCTGGCCGTGCTGCGTGACGGCACCGAGGTGGCGGCGTGGGTGTTCAAGGCCAACCCCGACGTGTGGGACGTCGAGGCCCACCTGGCCGGCCACGGCTTGATCGAGCGGTGGACCCTGGCCCCCAGCTGAGACGGGGCCCGCTCAGCTCGCCGGCCGAGGGGCTCCTGCTACCCGGGGGCCGGGCTCGACCTCGGCCGGCTCATCGATGCGACCGTCGAAGTGGGCGGCGGCGCCCGGGCGGGTCAGCTCGTACACAGCAAGGCGCTGACCGCCCGGTGCCGTGAAGCTGGCACAGGGGCCGTGGGGGATCTCCAGCGTCTGAACGGCGATGCCGGCCGCCACCAGCCCCGCCACGGCGGCGGCGTAGCTGTTCACGCGGTAGACCAGGATGGGCACCGTCCCGGGCAGGTGCCCGGCCAGCAGGATGGCGGGCCCGTCCTCGTCGAGGCGCACGCACGCCACCGTCGTGCCCATGCCCCGCACCTTCCACCGGAGCTGGCCCCCGAGCCCCTCCACGTAGGCCCGAGCCGTGGCATCGACGTCCTCGGTGGGCACGTAGACGAAGTCCAACGACCGGAGCAAGTGGTCTCCTCGAGCGCATCGGGACCCAGACGAACCGTTCGATGATCGCGCTGGGGCGCCGAGCAGGGGGTCGCGAGCCACCGGCCGAAAGCCGTTGCTTCCCAGGGACCCCTCAGCCCAGCGGGTTCACCCACTTGAGGCCGCTGAAGCGGGCGAAGTCGCGGTCAGCCGAGCACAGGACGGCCCCGTGCTCGATGGCCACCGCGGCCAGGTGGGCGTCGGTGGTGAGGTTGCCGGCGGCGCCCACCGGGGCGAGCAGCTCGCGCAGCACGGCGGCGTGGCGGTCGGTCGGCCCGATGACCGTGACCGAAGGCTGCGCCAGCCAGCCGTCGACGACGTCGAGGGCCTCGCCCACGCTGAAGGGGCGCTCGAACACACGGCGACTGGTGGTGAGCCGCACGAAGGCCAGCAGCACCACCCAGGTGAGGGCGAAGGTCTCCGTCCCGGACAGCTCGGTCTCCAGCCAGCGACGGGCCGGCGCGTGATCGGGCGCGGCCTCGTCCGCCGCGTAGATCAACAGGTTCACGTCCGGCAGCTTCACCGCCGCTGGAGATCCTGCACCCGCTCCTCATCCTCCAGGCCGGCGGCCAGCTGCAGCGCCTTGGTCAGGTCGGTGTCGGGCCGAAGCCCCAGGTCCCGGCTCGGCATCCGGTACGTCCTGCCGTTCGACGGGCTCGGCCGCAGACCGGCGCGAACCGCGGTGTTCAACGCCTCCTTGAAGGACAGCCCGCGCTCCTGGGCCACCCGCTTCACCGCCGCCGCAACATCCTCGTCAAGGGTCACGGTCGTGCGCACCTCGAGCATCATAGACGCCCAACATCTGTGCTCATGATGCCGCATCGCGCAGGACAGCACCGGCCTGACAAGCCAGTGAGTACCCTCGTGCCCGGGAGCCCCCCCACGGAACTTGGGACGACGGTCGCAGCGGGTGGCCAGATCGGAGCATGAACATGAACACCTCTAAGGTTCGTCGAGGTCTCCTCGTGGCGGTGGCCGGCCTGGTGCTGGTGTCGGGCTGCTCGGGGGGCGGCGACGGCGAACCAGCCGCCGACGGTCCCGCCACGACGACGACGGCGGCCAAGGAGAAGGCCGGCGGGAAGGACAGCTCGATCAAGGTCGACAAGCTCGACCCGAACGACGTGCTCGCCAAGCAGACGGTGAGCATGCCCGAGAACCCCCAGGACACGGTCGACTTCGGGCTCCAGTCGCTCACCGTGGAGGGGAGCATCGCCACCCTGCGGCTGGTCGTGACCCCCCACTTCAAGTCGGAGAGCGCGGATAAGGCGATCAGCCTCTATGACATCTACAAGCCGTCCGTCCTCGCGTGCTATCTGCTGGACCGAAAGAACCTGAAGCGCTACGACATCGTGCGGAATGGGCCGACATTGTTCGCGAGCGACAGCGTGGACACCAAGACGGTCAACGGCACGCCAATGGCCGCCTACGCCGTCTTCGCTGCGCCCCAAGACGAGGTGCCGACCATCGACGTCTTCATGGCCGACTACTGGCCGGAGTTCCAGAACGTCCCCGTGAAGCGATGACGGGGGCCGCGCTGCTGACGCTCCTGCTGGCCGTCAGCCCACCCATGGCCGCGTCCGGTCAGGCCGAGCCCAGCACGAAGGAGCTGGCGGCCTCGGTCACGGTCTTCTCCCCCAAGGGCTCGGTCACGACCTTCGACGTCAAGGGCAGCGTCACGGTGCTGAAGACCGAGGAGAAGGTCGCTGACCAGACAGTGGTGACCATCGGGTCCGACGTGCTCTTCGACTTCGGCAGCGCCACCCTCACCCCCGACGCCACCGCCAAGATCAAGGAGGTGGCCGGGCAGATCGGCGCCGGCGCCCGACCGGTGGCGATCGTCGGCTACACCGACTCGATCGGTGACGACGCCGCCAACCTGGCTTTGTCGGTCCGGCGGGCCGAGGCGGTCGCTGCGGCCCTGCGCCCCGCTGCGCCCCCGGGGACCCAGGTGACCACCGAGGGCCGTGGAGAGCGGGAGCCGGTCGCCCCGAACGAAGTGGGCGGCAAGGACAGCCCCGAGGGTCGGGCACGGAACCGGCGGGTCACCATCAGCTTCACGGCCGCCTGAGCGCCCGTACCCGTGCGGTGGGGGGGACTTGAACCCCCACGTCCTTGCGGACACCAGCCCCTCAAGCTGGCGCGTCTACCGATTCCGCCACCACCGCGGGTGCGGCCGGCGAACGTACCACAGCCCCTGCGAGGGCCTACTGGTAGCGGAGGCCCAGGATCATGGTGGTGAAGATCCACGCCACCGCCGCCGCCACGGTGATCCGGTCGAGGTTCTTCTCGACCACGGTGGACCCTGCGGCCAGGCCGGCGCCGCCGCCGAACATGTCGGACAGGCCCCCGCCCTTGCCGCTGTGCAGCAGCACGAGAACGATGAGCGTGATCGACAGGGTGATGTGGGTGAGGAGGACGAAGAGGGTCAGCATGGGAAGGGGGTCTCCTGCGGCCGGGGCGGTCCCGCCCAGCGGACACGGGGAGCCGGCCGGTCAACGTACCAGGCCGCGAGAGGGGACGTCTCAGCGGGCGGCGGCGGCGACCCGGGCGAACTCGTCGGCGTCGAGGCTGGCGCCGCCGACCAGGAGACCGTCGACGTCGGGCTGGGCCAGGAGCTCGGCGGCGTTGGCGGCCTTCACGCTGCCGCCGTACTGCACCCGGACGGTCTGGGCCGCCTCGGCGCCCGCCACCTCCTCGACCACCCGGCGGATGAGGCCGCAGGTGCACTGGGCGTCGTCGGGCGTGGCCGTGCGGCCGGTGCCGATGGCCCAGATGGGCTCGTAGGCCAGGACCAGCCCGGCCACCACCTCGGGTGGACAGCCGGCCAGGGCGGCCCGCACCTGGCCGTCGACCTTGGCGTCGGTGGCCCCCTGCTCGCGCTCGTCCAGGGTCTCCCCCACGCACACGATCGGCTTCATGCCGTGGTCGAGCACGGCGTGCAGCTTCTTGGCCACGACCTCGTCGGTCTCGCCGAAGAGCTGGCGCCGCTCGGAGTGGCCGACGATGAC
>JBBPYZ010000136.1:0-6449 GCA_038199465.1 Acidimicrobiales bacterium
ACAGGCCTGGAGGCGGCGACACCCGGCCTGTCACCCCTCTACACACCTCTCGATCGCTTCTACCGCATCGACACCGCCCTGGTGGTCCCCGACGTCGACATCGCCGGCTGGCGCCTCCGGGTCGGGGGCATGGTCGACCGGCCGTTCTCGCTCACCTACGACGAGCTGGCGGCCATGCCCCAGGTCGAGGCCGACATCACCCTGTGCTGTGTGTCGAACCAAGTGGGCGGCCGCCTCGTGGGCAACGCCCGCTGGCAGGGCGTGCCCCTGGCGGACCTGCTCGAGCGGGCCGGCGTCCAGTCCGGCGCCGACCAGCTGGTCGGCCGCTCGGTCGACCGGTTCACCGTCGGCTTCCCCACCTCGGTCCTGGATGACGGCCGCCAGGCCCTGGTGGCCCTCGGGATGGGCGGCGAGCCGCTCCCCGTCCTCCACGGCTTCCCGGCCCGCCTGGTGGTGCCCGGCCTCTACGGCTACGTGTCGGCCACCAAGTGGCTGAGCGAGCTGGAGCTGACGACCCTCGACGCCTTTGACGCCTACTGGGTGCCCCGGGGCTGGTCCAAGGAGGGTCCGATCAAGACCTCCTCCCGCATCGACGTGCCCCGGGCCGGCCAGCGCCTCACAGCCGGGCCCCAGGCCGTGGCCGGGGTGGCCTGGGCCCCGACCCGGCGCATCAGCACCGTGGAGGTGCAGGTGGACGACGGGCCGTGGGTGCCGGCCGACCTCGGCCCCGAGCCGTCGGCCGCCACCTGGCGCCAATGGGTCTGGACCTGGGACGCGCCGCCCGGCGACCACGTCCTGCGGGTGCGGGCCGTCGACGGGACCGGCGAGCCCCAGGAGACCAGAGTGCGGCCGTCGGTCCCCGACGGGGCCACCGGCCTGCACCGCGTCAGGGTGAGTGTGGCCTGAACATACCCCCCTTGGGTATGGTGGGGCGTCATGACGACCACCACCTATGACGTGAAGGGGATGACCTGCGGCCACTGCGTCCGCTCGGTCACCGAAGAGATCACCGGGGTCGAGGGCGTGTCCGCCGTCGACGTCAACCTGGAAGCCGGAACGGCCACGGTCACCGGCGACGCCGCTCCGGACGCCGTGAAGGCCGCTGTCGTGGAAGCCGGCTTCGAGGTGACCGCCGTGATGTAGCGCGGATGGCCGGCGCTGGGGGTCTTGGGGGGAGTTCGAGGGGGCGCAGCTTGCGGAGCCCCTTCGTCAGGCGGCGAAAGGCGAGCTTGCTCGCCCGCCGTTACAGGCTTTCAGCCGGCCGAAGGCCGACCTCAAGACCCGCCCGAACGGAGGGAGCGCAGCGACCGAGTGAGCGGCGGCTCAAGAGCGGACGAGGCGGGCGATGGCGGCCGATGCCTCGGCCAGCTTGTCGGCCGCCTCAGCGGGAGTGCCGCTCTGGACTGCGCCCGACACGCAGTGGCCGAGGTGCTCCTCGAGCAGGCCGAGCGCCACCGACTGCAGCGCCCGGGTGGCCGCGCTCACCTGGGTGAGGACGTCGATGCAGTAGGTGTCCCCCTCGACCATGCGCTCGATCCCCCGTACCTGGCCCTCGATCCGCCGGAGGTTCGCCAGGTGCTTCGCCTTGGTGTCGGTGTAGCCGGCCATAGCGCCAGCATACCACCAGGGGGTATGTGGCGGGACCCCGTGGGCGCGGGCACGAGGTGCGCGGCGTGCGCACCTCGTGAGCGGTGGGCCGGGAAGGATTTGAACCTCCGAAGCTTTCGCGACTGGTTTACAGCCAGTTCCCTTTGGCCACTCGGGCACCGACCCAACGGCGGCCAGGATAGCGTCTTGCCCCATGCCCACCTTCGACATCGTCTCCGAGGTGGACCTGCAGGAGGTCCGCAACGCCGTCGACCAGGCCGCCCGGGAGATCGCCAACCGCTTCGACTTCAAGGGCACCGAGTCCGGCGTCGAGCTGGTCGGCTCGGAGCTTCGGCTCACCTCGAACGCCGAGGAGCGGCTGAAGGCGGTGACCCAAGTCGTCGAGGAGAAGCTGGTGAAGCGCAAGGTGTCGCTCAAGGCGCTCGACTACGGCAAGGTCGAGGAGGGGTCCAAAGGGGTCCTCCGTCAGGTCGTCACCATGAAGGCCGGGATCGACAGCGACCGGGCCAAGCGGGTGAACACCTTCCTGAAGGGCCTCGGCGTGAAGGGCGTCTCCAGTCAGACCCAGGGGGAGCAGATCCGGGTCACGGCCAAAAAGCGCGACGACCTGCAGGCCGCGATCGCCGCTCTCCGGGCCGAGGACTTCGACCTGCCCCTGCAGTTCACCAACTTCCGGGACTGAGGGGCTCAGCCCGGCGGCGTCGGCCAGTCGATCTCGTCAGCCGCCGTGGCCACCAGGCTCGAGGCCAGGTCGATGGTGCCGATCGCCGGGTTCGACGAGGCGGCCCACAGCGCCGCCGCCGGGTCGACCGTGGGGGCTGTCTCATCGACCCCGGGCGCCTCAAGGCCGGTGACCGAGGCGCCGGCTTCGGTCGCGGCGGGCGGGTTCCGGGCGGCCCTCAGGGCGGCGACGACCTGCGGAGCCCCCGCGGTGGCCTCGGCCAACCAGGCGTCGATGGTCGGCTTGGGCGGGGCCGGTTCGCCGCCCTTGGGGTGCAGCTGCAGGTGGACGTGGGGGGCACCGCCCCTGGCGTTGCCGGTGTCGCCGACGAAGCCGACCACGTCACCCTGGCGGACCTGCTGGCCGCTCGACTTGTCCGAGGCGTACGCCGACATGTGGGCCAGGTAGACGTAGGTGCCGGTGCCGTCGCTCATGGTGACGTAGGCGGCCAGGCCGCCGACGGCACCGTTGCTCAGCCTCAGCGTGCCGTCGAAGGGCGCCCGGACAGGCGTGCCCGAGGCGGCGAACATGTCGAGGCCCTTGTGGAGGTGGAAGCTGGGCACGTAGCGGGGGAAGAGCCAGTCGTCGACCCAGGTGGTGGGGCCAGCGATGGGGAAGCGACCGGCCCCGGCGAGCGCCGCATCCTGCGGCGTCATGCCGAGCTCGGTGACCAGGGGCTGCAGGGCGGCCAGCCAGGCGGTGGTGTTGTTGGGCCCGGTGCGGCGCACCGAGTCGATCTGGCGTTGCGCGTCGGGGGGGACGACCTTGGAGGTGCCGGGCGGAGGCTCGCCGTCCCCGCCAGCGCCCGCCGCCGGCGCGGTGGTCGACGGAGCGGTGGTGGTGGGCACGATCTTCGTCGGACGTTCGTTGGTCACCGGGGTGGAGCCAGGGGCGGTGGTTCCTGGGAACAGCCCCAGGAACGACGTGGTCGGCGGCGAGGTGACGGGCGCCGCGGAGGTCGTCGGGCTGGTGATGGGCGTCGACTGGGCCTGCTCCTGGGCCTGGGCGGCGGCGGCGGTGGCCATCACCAGAGCGACGGAGACCACCAGGATGGCCGGGCGGGACGGGCGGGAACGGAGGCGAGACATGGCGGGAGAGGTGCGGCAGCGTCAACCGGCGGGGCCCGCCCCGGGGGTCCGGGACCTGACCAGCAGGATGCGAGCTTCTCGCTGCGGCTGGCAGTGACTCTAGCGCTAGAGGCACGGCACAGTCACCTCGCGTGATGATGAGCGGATCGCAGGCGCACGAGAACGACCAGCCGGCGGAGATCTCGGCTGGTGCCTAGCCCTGCCACTCCCCGGCTCGGAGGCGGCGGACGCGCTCCTCGGTGGGCGGATGGGTGAGGAACAGCCCCTTGAAGGTGACCCGTCGCCCGCTCAGCGGGTTGACGATGTAGGCTTGGGCGTGAGCGGGGTCGACCGGGCTCGGGATACGAGACGCCCCGGCCTCGAGCTTGCCGAGCGCCCGCGCCAGTGGCTCACCGTCGCCGATCAGGCGGGCCCCGAAGCGGTCGGCGCCGTACTCGCGACCCCGCGACAGCGCCATCTGCAGGAGCATCGCCGCCAAGGGGGCGAGGATGATCGTGGCCAGCAGGGCGATGGGGTTCTGGCGGTCATCGTCGTCGCTGCGGCCGAAGCCGCCGAAGATGGCGGCGAACTGCAGCATCTGGGCCAGGTAGGTGATCCCGACGGCTAGGGCGGCGGCCACCGATCCCACCAGGATGTCGCGGTTGGCCACGTGACCGAGCTCGTGGGCCAGCACGCCACGCAGCTCGTCCCAGGAGAAGCTCGGGGGCAGCATCCCCTGGTTCACGCACACCGCTGCGTTCTTGGGGTTGCGCCCGGTGGCAAAGGCGTTGGGCTGGGCGTCGGGGCTGATGTACAGGCGGGGCATCGGCATGCCGGCCCGGTCGGCCAGCTCACGGACGATGGCGTGGTACTCGGGCTCCTGCCGCTCGCTCACCGGGACGGCGCCAGCGGCCCGGATGGCCAGCTTGTCGGAGAACCAGTACGAGCCTCCCACCATGATCAGGCCGAGCCCGAGGCCGATGAAGGCCCCGCCCCGTCCGAACAGCCCGCCGACGACGACGAGCACCCCGCCGAGGCCAGCCAGCAGAACCGTGGTCTTCAAGGTGTTGCCCAAGCCGTGCATGACGAACCTCCTAACGTCAAGGACATCTTGACAAGTTCCGCGTTTCCCGCCGTGATCGTCGTCGCTGCCCGCACTTGCCGACGATCATCCGCAGGAACGGGCGGGCCCCACGCTGTCCGATGATCGTCGGCAAGCCGACCGGCCGGCGACGAAGGAGCTGCGGCCGGTCGGAACCAGCGAGCAGCCGGCCGCAGGCCGTCCTCGCCTCCGCGAGCGCAGCGAGCCGGGCCGACCGCAGGTCAGTCGTAGTAGCCCGAGTGGATGTAGAGGCAGGGGATGGACTCCTCGCGGTACATGGCGACGTTGCCGGGCTCGTCGTCGAGGGCGAGGACCGGGGTGTAGCCCGCCTTGCGGAGGATGGCCACCGCCTCGCGCTTGGAGAAGGTGGCTTTGCGCAGGTCCCCGTCCTCCTTCATGACCAGGAGGTCCCAGCGGTAGCCGTGCTCGGCCAGCCACGTGACGGTCGGTTCCCGGGTGCGCACCGGCCGCCCGGTGAGCAGGACGACAACCAGGTCCTGGTCCAGCAGGCGCAAGAGCACGGCCGTCTCGGCGATCGGGCTGTCGCTGTGGGCGGCGTCGAAGAACTCCCGCCACCGCTTGGCCCGCACCAGGTGCTGGCGGTGGGCTCCGTCGGCCAGGACGCCGTCGATGTCGACGATGACGCACGGCCCAGCCGGCTGATCGGCGGGCCCGGTCACCTGCCAGTGCCACGACCCTGGAAGGCCGGACGGGCTCCCCTCCCCTTCGCTCATGGCTCGGGCGGGGCGGCGGCGGCCCGGCGGGCGATCTCCTCGACCACAGCGGGGTCGGCCAGGGTGGTGGTGTCGCCCAGGGCCCGGCCTTCGGCAACGTCGCGCAGCAGGCGGCGCATGATCTTGCCGCTACGGGTCTTGGGCAGGTCGTCGGTGAAGACCAGGGTCCTGGGACGGGCGATGGCGCCGATGCGGGAGGCGACGTGGCGGCGCAGCTCTTGGCCGCGCTCGTCGGTCGGCTCCTGCCCGCCCTTCAGGGTGACAAAGGCGATGATGGCCTGGCCGGTGGTGTCGTCCCTGGCCCCGACGACCGCAGCCTCGGCCACACTCGGGTGGTCGACCAGGGCGGACTCGACCTCGGTGGTGCTGACCCGGTGGCCGGACACGTTCATCACGTCGTCGACCCGGCCCAGGAACCACAGGTAGCCGTCGTCGTCCAGCCGGGCGCCGTCGCCGGCGAAGTAGCGGCCGGGGAAGCGGGACCAGTAGGTGTCCATGTACCGCTCCGGGTCGCCGTAGATGCCCCGCAGCATCGACGGCCACGGCTGAGCGATGGTGAGGTAGCCGGCACCGACCTCGACCACCTGGCCGGCGTCGTCGACCACCTCGGCGGCGATGCCGGGGAGGGCGAAGGTGGCCGAGCCGGGCTTGGTGGTGGTGAGGCCGGGCAGCGGGCTGACCATGATCCCGCCCGTCTCGGTCTGCCACCAGGTGTCGACGACCGGGCACCGGCCACCGCCGATGTGCTGGGCGTACCACATCCAGGCCTCGGGGTTGATGGGCTCGCCCACGCTGCCGAGGACCCGCAGCGACGACAGGTCGTGCCCGGCCGGCTCCCGGGTCCCCCACTTCATGAAGGTGCGGATCGCCGTCGGGGCGCAGTACAAGATGGTGACGCCGTAGCGCTCGATGATCGACCACCAGCGGTCACGGCCCGGGTGGTCGGGGGTGCCCTCGTACAGCACACCGGTGGCCCCGTTGGCCAGCGGGCCGTAGACGATGTAGCTGTGGCCGGTGACCCAGCCGACGTCGGCGGCGCACCAGTAGACATCGTCCTCGGCGTGGAGGTCGAAGACATAGCGGTGGGTGAAGGCCACCTGGGTCAGGTAGCCGCCCGAGGAGTGCAGGATGCCCTTGGGCTTGGCCGTCGATCCCGACGTGTAGAGGATGAACAGCGGATGCTCGGCGTCGAAGGCCTCCGCCGCGCACTCGGGGTC
>JBBPYZ010000137.1:0-9423 GCA_038199465.1 Acidimicrobiales bacterium
CTGATGGCCAAGGCCGTGGCCGGCGAGACGGGCAAGCCGTTCGTCTTCGTGGAGCCCTCGGCCTTCAACCAGATGTTCGTGGGCGTGGGCGCCATGAAGGTCAAGGCGCTGTACCGCAAGCTGCGCAAGCTGGCTCTGCGCTACGGCGGGGTCATCGTGTTCTTCGACGAGGCCGACGTGCTCGGCAGCCGGGGCGCCCCCTCGGGCGGCTTCGGCGGCCTGGGCGGGGGCGGCGGCCACGCCCCCGAAAGCCTCCACCAGTGTGGCGGCTTCGGCTACCTCTCCGAACGGGCCCAGCTCAACGTCCTGCGCGCCGCCTCCTCAGACCCGGCCCTCGGCAGCCTGAAGCCCCCCACCCCGATGATGATGGGCGGGATGGGCGGCGGCGCTGGCGTGCTCCAGCCCCTGCTCACCGAGATGTCCGGCATGGAGAAGCCGCGGGGGCTGGTCAACAAGGTCCGCAAGCTCCTGGGCCTGCGGCCCGTGCCGCCGCCGCTCTACCGGATCCTCACCATCATGGCCACGAACCTCCCCGACGCCCTCGACGCCGCCCTCCTGCGCCCGGGCCGGATCGACCGGATCTTCAAGGTGGGCAACCCGCCCCTGGACGGCCGCATCCAGACCTACAACGGCTACCTGCGCAAGGTGCGCCACGAGCTGACCGAGGACCAGATCCGCCTCTTCGCCCTCACCTCGGGCCAGGCCAGCGGGGCCCAGATCGAGAGCTTCGTGAACGAGGCCCTGATCATCGCCATCCGCGAGGGCCGCGACACCATTACCTGGAACGATCTGACCCTGGCCAAGTTCCACCGCCGCTTCGGGATGCCCGACCAGCACCAGTACACCGATCGTGACCGCCACAGCGTGGCCATCCACGAGGCCGGCCACGCCATCGCCTTCTACCGCCTCGACTACACCAGCGTGATCGACGTGGCCAACATCGAAAAGCGCGGCCAGGTGGGTGGCTTCGTGGCCCCCGCCCCCCTCGAGGACAGCGAGAAGGACTGGACCCACAACCTGGAGATCAGCATCAAGGTGTCGCTGGCCAGCCGGGCGGCCGAGCGCCTGTTCTTCGGCGAGAACTCCTCGGGCGTCGGCGGCGACATGCACTCGGCCACCTCGCTGGCCATGCGGATGCTGGGCACCTGGGCCATGGGCGACGGCCTGGCCAGCCACGCCGCGGTGTTCGACGACGGCCAGGCCGGCCTGCCCGACCGGGCCGTCCACGACCGCCCCTTCGGCGGCAAGGTCGAAGCCGCGCTGAAGCGGCTGTACGACGAGGTCTACCTGCTGATGGAGCAGAACCGCACCGAGCTGCTGCGGCTGGCCCACGCCCTGGAGGTGCGGGGGGCCATCAGCGGCAGCGACGTCGAGGCGGTCATCGAGGGCACCCAGGGCCCCACCGTTGACGGCCGGATGTACGGCGACCCGGTCTTCATGGCCGAGCTCGAGGCCTACCACGCCGAGGTGGTCCGCCAGATGCGGGCCAAGGGGCCGGTGGAGATCCGCCTGCCCCGGCGCGACCCGGCCCCCCAGCTGGTCCTGGCCGCCTCGTTCCCCCACGGCAACGGCAACGGCAACGGCGCCTGGAGCCCGCCGTGGCCGCCCTCGCCCGCCCCGGCGCCGGCACTCGGCGGCTGGGCCTCGCCTCCGCCGCCCCCGGCCTGGCCGCCTCCCCCCCCGCCCCCGCCGCCGGCCTAGGGTCGGCGGCGTGCCGGAACCGCTGGGCCCCGCCGTCGGCTGGGGTGTCCTCCACCTGTTCTGCCACGCCGGCCCCACCGTGGACGCCGAGGCCGTGGTGGGCGCGGTGAAGGCGGCCCAGGCCGCCGACCACCAGGTCGTCACCTTCGCCGTCCTGGGCCACAAGGCCGATCTCGGGTTCCTGGCCCTCGGCCCCGACCTGTGGCGGCTGCGCCGCCTCCAGCGAGACCTCCAGCACGCCGGCCTTTCGATCACGAGCAGCTACGTCTCGCTGACCGAGACGAGCGAGTACGCCAAGGACCTCCCACCTGAGATGGTGGCGCCCCGGCTCCACCCCCGGCTGCCGCCGGAGGGAATGCGGGCCATCTGCTTCTACGGTATGACCAAGCGGCGCGAGCCCGCGGCCAACTGGTACGCCACGGCTTTCGAGGACCGCAAGCGGATGATGTACGAGCACGGCACCTCGGGGCGGGCGTTCCGGGGCCGGGTCCTGCAGCTGGTCACCGGCTCCACCGGCATCGACGACTGGGAGTGGGGGGTCACGCTGTTCGCCGGCGACCCCGCTGACCTCAAGGAGGTCGTCTACACCCTCCGCTTCGACGAGGCCTCGGCCCGCTTCGGCGAGTTCGGGCCCTTCTACACCGGCATGGTCGGGGAGGTCGAGGAGATCCTGGCCGAGGTGATCGGCACCCCGTAGGGGCCGACCGGATGGGGCGTCGCCCGCAGGGAGACCGGCCCGGCCGCTCCCGCGCTCAGGGGGAGCGGTTCCGCATCGCCTTTGACGAGGCTCCCGTCGGGATGCTGCTCGGCGATCTCGAGACGGGGCGGGTCCTGTCGGTGAACCGGGCGCTCGGCCAGCTCCTGGGCCGGGAAGAGGCGCTCCTCCAGGGCACCGACTGGCGGGCCTTGACCCATCCGGCCGACCGGGAGCGCCAGGAGCAGGAGGTGCAGCGCGTCGTCGCCGGGGAGCAGAACCGCCTCGCCCTTGAGCAGCGCTACCTACGGGCCGACGGCTCGCAGGTGTGGGCCGAGCTCTCGGCCACCGCCGTCGCCGACGACGAGGGCCGGCCGTTCCTGCTGGTCGCCCAGGTCGTCGACCTCACCGCCCGCCGGGACGCCGAGGCCCGGCTGGCCCACCAGGCGGTGCACGATCCGCTGACCGGCCTGCCCAACCGGGCCCTGTTCCTCGACCGGGCCGAGCGGGCCCTCGACCTGGGCGCTCGGAACGACGGCGAGGTGGCGATCCTGTTCCTCGACCTGGACCGCTTCAAGGTGATCAACGACTCACTGGGGCACGAGGCCGGCGACCAGCTGCTACGGGCCACCGCCGACCGCCTGTCGGAGGCCATCCGGCCCACCGACACCCTGGCCCGCTTCGCCGGTGACGAGTTCGCCGTCCTCTGCTGTGACGTGGCCTCGGTCGAGGATGCCGTCGGGGTGGCCGGTCGCCTCATCAGCTGCCTCACGGCGCCGCTGATGCTGGGTGCCTCCGAGGTCGTCATCTCGGCCAGCGTCGGTGTGGCGCTGGCCCAGGCCGAGGAGGTCCAGGCCGACGCCCTCCTGCGCAACGCCGACACCGCCATGTACCTGGCCAAGAGCCGCGGCCGGGGGCGGGTCGAGGTCTTCGACGAGGCGCTGCGCCATCGCGCCGTCCGCCGCCTCGAGACCGAGAGCGGGCTGCGCAGGGCGATCGAGGGCGGCGAGCTGCGCCTCGCCTACCAACCCGAGGTCGACCTGGCCACCGGCCACCTGGCCGGGATCGAAGCCCTGGTGCGCTGGGCGCACCCGGACCGGGGCCTGCTGCTGCCGTCGGAGTTCATCGCCGTGGCCGAGGAGACCGGCCTGGTGAACGAGGTGGGGGCGTGGGTCCTGGCGGGGGCGGCGGCCCAGCTGGCCCGGTGGCGCCGGGCCTACCCCCACATGGTCGAGGTGGCCATGGCCATCAACGTCTCGGCCCGCCAGCTCCTCGACCCCGGCCTCATCGCCAACGTCGAGGCCGCCGTGGCCACCGCCGGCGGCGGGGCGCCGCTGTGCCTGGAGATCACCGAGACGGCGCTGCTCGAGTACGCCTCACCGGCCGGCGCCATCCTGCGACGCCTGAAGACTCGCGGGGTCCTGCTCGGCATCGACGACTTCGGCACCAGCTACTCGTCGCTGTCCAACTTCACCCGCCTGGCCCCCGACTTCTTGAAGGTCGACCGCAGCTTCGTCTTGGGCCTCGGCGTCGACCCCCACGACTCGGCCATCGTGGCCGCGGTCATCAGCCTGGCCCACACCCTGGGCCTGTTCGTGATCGCCGAGGGCGTGGAGTCAGGGCTCCAGGTGGCCCGGCTGCGCGAGCTCGGCTGTGACCTGATCCAGGGCTTCGTGATCGCCAAGGCCCTGCCGAGCGAGGAGTTCGAGCTGGCCATGGTGGCGCCCGGCGACGTCGGCCACCTGCACCTCGACTGAGAAGGAGGTTTCAGTCGCCGAGGGCGGAGGGGTTGGCGGGGACGTCGACGGCGTGCTCGCGCAGCGCCGCGAGCGGCACGATGTCGAGGGCCCGCTCGTGGGTGGAGGCAAGCACCACCAGGGCGGCCGCCCCGTCGTGGTGGGCCCGCAGCCAGTTGGCCGCCGTCACGCACCACCGGTCGCCGGGGACCAGCCCGGGAAACCGGTACGGGGGCATCGGGGTGCTGAGGTCGTTGCCGATGCCCCGCTGGTGGTCGAGGAAGGCGGCGGTGACGACCGCGCAGATGGTGTGGCTGCCCCGGTCCTCGGGCCCGGTGCTGCAGCAGCCGTCGCGGTAGAAGCCGGTGAGGGGCTCGGTGCCGCACGGTTCGAGCTGGCCACCCAGGACGTTTCGGTCACCCATGGGTGGCAGTCTCGCCGACCGGGCGGCCCTCAGTCGAGGTTGCCGCCCAGGTAGGCGTTCTTCCGACCTCGTCGTTGAGCAAGTCGGCGGCGGCGGCGTGCTTGACGACCCGCCCCACCGTCGGCCAACGCCGGCGGTAGGTTCGCGGCCGGCATGGCTGTTTCCGTCGACCCGCTACGGACCGTCCTCGCCGACATCGGCCCGGTGGTCGTCGCCTTCTCGGGGGGCGCCGACTCGGCGTTCCTGGCCTGGGTGGCTGCCGATGTCCTGGGGGCTGAGCGGGCGCCCTGCACCACCGCGGTCTCGCCGTCGTTGGCCGCCGACGAGCTGGAGGGGTGCCGGTCGCTGGCCTCGGACTGGGGGCTGTCGTGGTCGACCGTGGCCACCGACGAGCTGGAGCGGGTGGCCTACGTGGCCAACGGTGCCGACCGCTGTGCCCACTGCAAGACGTCGCTGATGGATGCGCTGGCCCCCCAGGCCAAGGCGCTCGGGGCGACGGTGGTGCTCGGGGTGAACCTCGACGATCTGGGCGACCACCGCCCGGGGCAGGCGGCGGCGGCCGGGGCCGGCGCCCGCTTCCCGCTGGTCGAGGCCGGCTTCACCAAGGCCATGGTGCGCCAGGCCAGCCGCGCGCTGGGGCTCGCCACCTGGGACAAGCCGGCCGGGGCCTGTCTGGCCAGTCGCATCCCCTACGGTGTGGAGGTGACCGTCGGCGCCCTCGGATCGGTGCAGCGGGCCGAGGCCGCCCTGCGGGAACTGGGCCTGCGCCAGCTGCGGGTGCGCCATCACGGCGATGTGGCCCGGGTCGAGGTGGAGCCGGCCGAGCTGGAGCACGCCTTCCTCCTCCGTGACCAGGTGAGCGCCGCGGTCCGCTCGGCCGGCTACGCCTATGTGGCCCTCGACCTCGACGGCTTCCGCAGCGGGAGCCTCAACGAGGTGCTGGCCGGGGCTCGGCCGGGCGGGTCGACATGAGGGTGAAGCTCATCTTTCCCGAGGTTCTGATCCGCGAGCCGATCATGGCCCGGCTGGTCCGTGACCACGACGTCACCCCGAACATCCGGCGGGCCAGCATCGAAGAGGACATGGGCTGGATGTCCCTCGACCTGGAGGGCGATCCGGACGCCGTGGGTCGGGCGGTGGCATGGCTCCACGAGATCGGCGTGGAGGTCGACCAGCTGGGCGACGTCCTCGAGTCCTGAGCGCAAGCTCACCGTGCGCTTCGTCAAGCTGCAGGTGGCGCTCCTCCTCGTCGCCGTCCTCGTGGTGGGTGGCCTGGGCGCTGACCTGGTGCTGAAGGGGCGGGCCGAGGCCCGGCTGGCGGCCGAGGTGATGGCGCAGTCCCCCGACACCAACGGCGTGCGGGCCCGCATCCGGTCGTTCCCGTTCCTGGCCCGCCTGCTCACCTCGGGCAAGGTCGCCCAGGTGGACATCACCGCCCAGCGCGCTAACCCCGGCGGGGTGGCGCTCACCGACCTGTTCATCGAGCTGGACGAGGTCGAGCTCAACCCCGACCAGGCCCGTAGGGGCAGGGCGGTGGTGCGCTCGATCAAGCGGGGGCGCGTCCGTGCCGACCTGGGCCAGGACCAGATCAACTCGCGCCTGCCCAAGCAGTTCCACGTGCAGCTTCAACAGGGTCGCGCCGTCGTCAACGGCCCGGGGGGCACCGAGGCAAAGCTGACCATCAGCCCCGAGGGGAGGATCCAGCTGCGCATCGGCGGTCGCTCGCTGCTCGACCTGCCGGTCCCCGACTCCGCCCTCCTGCCCTGCCGGCCCTCGGCCACCTTCGTGCCCCGGGCCCTGCGCCTGTCGTGCGAGTTCACCGAGGTCCCGCCGCTGCTCTCCGACCTGGCCCGAGCCTGAAGCGCCCGTTACCAGCCCCAGGAGCCGGGCACCCCCTTGAAGGGGCCGACCACCGTTGAGGTGACCCAGCCGCCGTAGAAGCCGCCGGGCTGGGGGGTGGCGACCTCGCCGCCCACCGTGCAGCGATCGGTGCGGGCGCAGTAGACGGCCACGTGGTCCCGCAGGGGGGCGAAGGCGGGGGTGGGGTCGGGGTAGCTCCAGGCCGCCGCCTCCTCGCGCCGATCGGCCCCGACCACCGTCCAGTAGCGGGCCAGTCCCTTCCACTCGCAGAAGCTGCCGCCGTCGGCGGGCTCGAGGCTCCCCGGCCGCCAGGCGTCGGGCGGCAGGTAGTAGGTGGGCGGATGGCTGGTCTCCAGGACCCGGAAGGCGGCGGTGGTGTCGGCCACCACCACCCCGCCGAGCTCGACCACGATGCGGGCGGGCACCGCCTCGAGCCGGGGAGGCCGTGGGTAGTCCCACACCGACTCCTGGCCGGGGCCCGGGATCTCCCGTTGGGGGCGCACGTGAGGCAGGATCGCACTGTCATGGCGTCAACACCGAATCCCTCACCCGCCAGCGTCGACGACGACGCCGCACTGGCCGAGCGTGGCTCCCTGCTGGCCGGGGCCGTGGCTGCCGCCCTCCCCGGCTGGGTCGACCGGAGCCTGCGCCTGCTGGCCCCCGAGGTGACCGGGGAGGTGGTGGCCGCCGTCACCGCCGAGGTCGAGGCCGACGTGCTGCCCCGCCTGCGGGCGCTGCTGGCCCTGGACGTCGACGAGCAGCACCAGTCGCCCCTGGCCGTGGTACGGCAGGCTGCGGCCACCGTCGGGGGCGCCCTCGACGCCCTGGGCGTCCCTCCCGCGGCGCGTGACGACCACCAGCGCAACCTCTTCCCCGACGACGACCACGACCTGGTGCCCGCCACCTTCGCCGACCTCTCCGAGGAGGCCGGCCGGGCCGGCATCGAGTGGGGCGCAGCCAAGGCCTTCGTCCACCGCCGGCGCCACCGTGGCTGAGGTGGCGGCGTTCGTGCCTGACCTGATGGACCGCTCGAAGCTGGGCGGCGTGCGCTTCGTGCGCCGCCCCGAGGACCTGGTCGACGCTGAGGAGGCGCTGCTCGTGGTCGACCTGTCCCGGCCCGGCGTGCTGGAGATCCTGCCCCACCTGGCTGGCCGGCGGGTGGTGGGCTTTGGCAGCCACGTCGACCGGGCCACCCTGGAGGCGGCCGGGGCCGCCGGCTGCCAGGCCCTGCCCCGCAGCCAGTTCTTCCGCACCTGGCCCGACCTGCCCGCCCAGGGCAGCGACGCCGAGCTGGACTGACCTCCCGGCCACGCCGGGTGTGACTCGGCAGCGGTGTCGGAGCCCCCAACTCCCCTGCTCCGGGACCTCGGAGACGATCGATCAGCCGCCGCCGAAGGTGAAACCGGAGATCTTCGAACCTGGGGGCAGGTCCTTCACCTGCTGGTGGAGCTGACCGGCGATGTTCACCGCCACGACGAAGTCCGCCACCTCGACGTTCGCCAGCTCAATCTGCCCCCCGAGCACCGGAGGGACCGTGAAGGAGTAGACGTCGGCTGCTGCGAGAGCCATCCCCGCGTCGTGGGCGGCGGAGGCGAGCCCCGCCAGCAGGTACCGGTCCTGCCCCTCTTCAGAGGCCAACGCCGACTGGATGGCGCCCTGCGTCGCCCACGTTCGGCTGAGGCTCCCCTCAAGGGTGTCGAGGTACCAGTAGCCAGTGGCGTCTTGGAGGATCACGTCGCCGAAGAGCGACGCAAGGACGGGCACCTTCGCGCCGACGCCGATCCATCCCCAGGACTCCAGGGCGCTGCCAAAGGCCTCAGGTTCGAACCCCTTCGTCAAGCGCATGACGCTCATGATGCCCCTGCCGAGCCGCTGCCGGCCGGGCACTCTCCCTCTCCCCGAGGTGCCGAGCTTCCGGGCCTGCTGACGAGCCGGCGAGGATCACTTGTTCGCCCGACGGAACCTGTAGCGCGTGCGACAAGAACTCGGCGGTTGTTGATGCCCGTCTTGGCAAAGATCGATTTCAGATGATCTTGCACGGTGTGCTTCGACAAGAACATTCGTCTCGCGATCTCATCAGTGTCGCTGCCCCCAACGAGGTGGTGGAGGAGCTCTGTCTCCCGTTCGCTGAGCCCGAGGACGTATGCGTACAGCGCCGTCCGCTCAGGGGAGGGCGTCAGGCCAACCTCGCACATCGTCACTACGACCCTCGCAGACAGTGCCGTCAGGCGTCGATGCCAGCATCGGCGCCCGGATCAGATAATCTGATGTCATGAAGGAGATCTCGGCAACAGACGCAGCCCGCGGCTTCTCGGCCATGCTGAACGCTGTCGAACACGAAGGCGAGACCTTCGTCGTAACTCGCGGCGGCAAAGGGATCGCCCGAGTCGCGCCGGCCGGCGGCGCATCCGGTACCGCCGTCAAAGCCCTTCTGCGGCGACACCCACCCGACTCGGCGTGGAGCGACGATCTTCGCGATCTGCGAGCGCTCGGAGCGACCCAGGACCGCGCTTGGCGAGACTGATCCTCGATACGACCGTTCTCATCGCTGTTGAGCGTTCCCGAAGCGCCCTCGATGGCATGGTCGGCGACGGTGACGACGTCGTGATCGCCTCGATCACTGCAGCCGAGCTCCTCGTCGGTGTTCACCTCGCCGACAATGCCCGCCGTCCCGACCGAGCAGCCTTCGTCGATGAGGTCCTCGCCACCATTCCCACCGTGGACTACGACCTCGACGTAGCACGGGCACACGCCGAGCTCCTCGCTCACTCTCGGCGAACGGGCAGCCCCCGCGGTGCACATGACCTGATCATCGCTGCAACAGCCAAGACGACCACTCGGATCGTCGTGTCGGCTGATGCCGGAGCCTTCGTCGACCTACCCGGCGTCGCCCACCACCCTTGAAGCAGACGTTGCGGACCAACCTCTGCCTCCTCTGCGCCGCCGCCACGTCCTGGCCCACGCCATCGGCTTCACCGTCGTCCGCTACCGCAACGGCAACCTCACCA
>JBBPYZ010000138.1:0-18390 GCA_038199465.1 Acidimicrobiales bacterium
ACTGCGGCGACTGCGGGGACTGGGGGGACTGCGGCGACTGCTGCGCACCGGCCGCGCCTGCCCAGAGGAGAACCGGCAGCGCCGCGGAAGCGGCGGTGACACCCATCTTTGTGAACATGCGCACGAACAATGTCTCCTTCAGGCGGTACGGGCTTGGAGGCACCCTAGACCCCGTAGGTGCAGGGCGCCACTACTGGAGACACTAGCGGGTCAGACGGGGGGCGCAACCGGATGGGGCATGCACAGCTCGTCGTACTCGGCGATGGTGAGCTGCGACCAGTCGCCCGAGCAGGCGGCGCAGGTGGGATCGCGCCGCATCTTGAAGGTGCGGAAGGACGCCTCGAGCGAGTCGTAGGCCAGGAGCCGGCCGACGAGCGGGTCGCCCAGGCCGAGCAGCAGCTTGATGGCCTCCATGGCCTGCAGCGAGCCGATGATGCCCGGCAGCACCCCGAGGACGCCGGCCTCGGCGCACGAGGGGGCCAACTCGGCGGGCGGCGGCTCGGGGATGAAGCAGCGGTAGCACGGGCCGTCGAGCCGGGGGGCCAGAACGGTGACCTGGCCCTCGAAGCGGAAGATCGACCCGTGGACGACAGGGATGCCCCCGGCCTTCAGGGCCGCGTCGTTCAGCAGGTAGCGGGTGGGGAAGTTGTCGGTGCCGTCGACGATCACGTCGTAGCCGCTGATCACCTCGAGCACGTTGTCGGCCCCGAGGCGCACGTCGTAGGTGACGACGTCGATGTCGGGGTTGATCCCGACGATGGTCTTCTTCGCCGAGTCGACCTTGCGCTCGCCGATCCGGTCCATGTTGTGGAGGATCTGGCGCTGAAGGTTGGAGGCGTCGACCACGTCCATGTCGACCACCCCGAGCGTGCCCACCCCGGCGGCAGCCAGGTACAGGGCGGCCGGTGAGCCCAGGCCGCCGGCGCCGAGGAGCAGCACCTTCGCCTCCAGCAGCTGCAGCTGGCCCTTCTCGCCCACCTCGGGCAGCAGCAGGTGGCGCTGGTAGCGGTTGCGCTGCTCGGCCGAGAGGGTGGCGGGGACCTTCCACTCCCTGCCCTCGTTCTTCCACTTGCCGAACCCGCCGGCCACCGACACCACGTTCGAGTAGCCCAATTGCTGGAGCGTGTCGGCGGCAAAGGCCGAGCGGGTGCCGCCGGCGCAGTAGACGACCACCTCGGCCTCGCGGTCGGCGACCTTGGACTCGACCTGGGACTCGAGGAAGCCGCGGGGGATGTGCACGGCGCCGACCAGGGCGCCCTGGTCGTGCTCGTCGGCCTCGCGCACGTCGAGCACCACGGTGGCGGGGTTGGCGGCCAGGCGCCGCTCGGCCTCGTCGGTCTCTATCTCGGTGATCCGCCCCTTGGCGGCGTTCAGCAGGTCTCGCATGGAGGGCACACCGAAACCCTACAACTCTGGTCGGGATTACCTGACCTGCCCTGCGGGCGGCGCCTGGCCTGCGGCCGAACCCCCTTAGGTTCGTCGGCCTTCGGCCGGCTGTCCTTTCCTTTCGACCGGCCGCACCGCTCCTTCGTCGCTGGCCGGGCGAGCCTCCGGCGGTCGTCTGGTGCGACCACCGCGTCAGGCGTTTGTCAGCTGGCCCCGCACGGCGCCGGCGGGCTGCGCCGCGGTGTGGACGTTCACGTAGGCCGAGGCGGGGTCGGCCGCCACCTTGGCCACGGCGGGGGGATCGGCGTTCACGCAGCCGCTGGCCCGGCCCTCCTTCGGGGTGGTGAGCGTGATGACCACCGGGCCGGCCACGCCCTTGGCCCCGGTGTGCACGTGGGCTGCGGTCGCCTCGTCGACCTGGGTGGTGGCCAGCTCGGCGCACACCTTGCCGTCGGGGGTGAGGACCAGGCGGGCGGTGCCGGCCCCGTCCAACGTTCCCGGGCCGGGCACCTCCTCGGTCCCGGTGAGGTCGGCGGCCAGGATCGTGGCCCCAGCCGGCGCCGTGGTGGCCCCCGGTCGCAGCCGTGGGGCGGCGCCGCCGCCGACGGCCCCGCCGGTGTCGTTGGCCCCGCAGCCGGCCAGGAGCAGGGCGAGGGAGGCAAGGGCGGGGCGGGTCCGGTCCATCCCCGGACGCTATGCCGGCGCCCTTCTCCCCGAACATCGCCCGCGCCTCTTGCTCCTTGAAACACCATGAGATACCGTTCGAGGACCCGCTTCCCCCTCCTGTTTGCTCCTGCGACCCGGAGGTCCCGTGATGCCCGACCCCGTTCCCTGGCCCACCCCGCGCGCCGCCGCCGACGGCGCCCTGCACCTGATGATCGTCCCCTGGACCGACCCGTTCCTCGACCGGGACGGCCACGACCCCCGCTCCCCCTACGCCGAGCGGTTCTGGCTGCCGACGCTCGGCCCCAGCACCTACCTGCTGCACCGCCACCTCGTCGGCGGCTTCGACCGCCGGCCGGCCGGCTTCGCCCTCGACCCGCTCGAGGTCTCCATGGGCCTCGGCCTGGGTCCGACGAGCAGCCGGAGCGCCCCCTTCGGCAAGGCGCTGGTGCGCCTGGTCCGCTTCCGCCAGGCCGAGGTGCGGCCCGACGGCGCCCTGGCCGTGCGCACCAGCCTCCCGCCGCTGTCCGCCCGCCAGGTCGAACGGCTGCCGCCGGGCCTCCAGGCCGAGCACGCCCGCGTCTCGGTCACCTTCGCCGAGCTGCGGGCCCGCCGCGCCGCCGCCTCCCGACCGCCCGCCGCCTGAGGCGCGCTCAGGGACCGGCGGCCGGCGCCTTTGGCCGCTCGGCCGCACCAGGTGCCTCGTCCGGGACATCCGGACCGTTGGGGACCATCGACCTCGGCGGACGAGGTCGTCGGCCCGGTCGACGGTCCTCAACTGGATCCTCGGACCGACCCCTTCGGCCACCGGCGATGGCAGCCACCGCTAGCAACAGGGCGGCGACGGCCAAGCAGGGGTAGAAGAGGCGCTCCCCGATGGGTCGGAACTCGATGCGAACCAGGTCCCGGTCGACCCCGGCAGGCAGGGTGACAGCGGTGAACGTGCCCTCGATCGCTTCGACGGGCAGGTTCTTGCCGCCCATGGTCGCTCTGAGCCCAGGCCAGTACGGGACGCGCAGCACCAACGCGCCCCCGCTCGGACCGGTGGAGACGACGTAGGAGTCGAAGGGCTTGCCGCCGTAGGCGGGGCCTCCGGAGCCGGCGGTGGCGCTCAGAGCGGTGGCGTCGCCGGTGGTGGCTCTCACCCGGCCGGGCAGCCGCTCCGCCGGTGGACGCAGGTAGCGCTGGTAGCCGAAGGTGCCGATCGGACCGGCCGGCACCCACGATCCCTCGAAGTGCGCCCGCAGCTCGGCCGGCGTCGCCGGCGACAACAGCACCTCGTCGGAGCTGGCGAGATCGACCCATGCCTCACCGCCGGCGGCAGGCACCCCCTGGAGCAGGCGGTCGACGCAACCCGGCAGGGGCTGGTACTGGCCGATGTGGTCGATGCAGCCGCGGACGGCCCATTCCTTCTGAGCGGCAGCGGAGTAGGCGAATCCGGGCTCGAGGTCGGACAACAGGTTGGCGTTGCCGAGGAGGACGCCCGAGCCCCAGCCCGTATCGGGGCTTGCCAGATCGTCCATCCACGCCAGCACCGTGACGGCGGCGTCGGTCCTCAGCGACTGGCCCCGGAACTCCGCGACGGTAGAGCCCCATTCCGGTCTGGTCTGGAGGCTTCGTGCCGGGGCTCCCGAGGGCGGAAGGCCCGCAGCCTCTTCTAGCCTCGACTGCGCTGCTTCCGCCGACCGCTCGCCGACGACGGCTCCCCCGAAGGACGACAGGACAAGAGCGAGTGGCGCCACCGCCAGGATGGCGCGCCGAAGGGGGATCCGTTGCGGGGTCGACGGCCCGATCACCAGCGCCACGACCCCCGCCGTGGCCACGAGGCCGACCACCAGAGCCACCAGATGCCAGGCAGCCAGAGCTGGGGCACGGGCGACGGCGAGTCCGAGCTGGAGGACCAGCAGGCCGCCGGCGCAGACGAGACGGGGCCTTGTCACCTTCGGGGCATGGGTCAGGCCCAGCGCCACCAGCACCGGCAGGCCGAGGCCTATGAGGGCGAGGTACCGGAACGGATAGCGCAGGGGGCCGACGTTGGTCGGCGACTGGGTGGCCAGGGCGCCCAGCAGCAACAGCAGGCCACCGGTGATGACCCCCGGCCGCCGCCAAGCCCGACGCCACGATACGAGGGCGACTGCCGGCACGGCGAAGGCGGCCGTGGCGGCGACGGGCGCCAGGACGAGCGTGCCGTCCCAGAACTGTGAGACGCCCGTGGTCAAGGTGCTGCCACCGATCAGGACGTCACCGAGGTTGGGGATGAAGGTGCCGGGGTTGCCCACGACGCTCGTCCCGAAGTTGCGGGTGGCGGATGGCAGCATCTGGAGCGCCGACAGCACGGTTGGTGCGCCAGCCAGCACGCCACCCGCACCAGCCAAAAGCCGCGTGGTCACGTCCCGTGCCCGGAGGGCGCGGGGACCTCCGGACAGGCACCGCTCCGCGAGCTGCGCAACCACCAGGCCAGCGGCGAACGCGTAGTTGTAGGGATAGGCGGCCACGATGAGCATGTACGCGGCGACGCCGGTGACGACCACACCCACCCGTCCCCTGGTGGCCAGGCCGTACCAGAGCCAGGGCAGCCAGGCCGTGCTCCACATCAGCGGCCACCACGAGGCGCCGAACCACAGGAAGAACCCGGTGCTGGCCACACCCAGGCTGGCGGCGGCGGCCAGGGCCGGCGCGCAGCGGTACAGCGACAGCACCGCCCACACCCCCAGGCCGAGGATCATCACGGCGAGGGAGCAGAGCAGCCAGGCGGCCAGGTTGAGGTTGTCGAACCGGCTGACCCCCCAGCTGATGAGCCAGTGCACGGGGTCGTACACGCCGTACTGCGGATCGGCCACGAAGTTCCCGGCCGCACCCAGCTCCGGAGCCAGCAGGGGCGGGCGGACGCCGGAGAGGTGGTGCCCGAACCAGTGGAAGGTGGGCACGAACTGCGCCTGCTCGTCGTCGATCCAGAAGAAGCGAGGCGCCATGAGCCGCAGCAGGGCGAGGAATCCGAGGTGGGCCGCCACGTAGCCGGCGAACCACCGGGTCCGGCTCACGACCGGTGCCCGGCCGACGCCCACGCCGGCGGCGGCCCTGCGGCGAAGGCGGCGACCTCGGCGGGGGTGCCGAGGGGCACGACGGCCTCCCCAGGCAGCCGGTCCAGGAACACCTCTCCGCCTCCGGCCACGAGCAGGTTGTACAGCGGCGCCACGTAACGTTCCCCGGCCGGCGGCCCCTCGGGGTGTCGGAGCGAACGGTCGTAGACGTCGCGGTAGCGGTCAAAGGAAGCAAACCAGTAGAGGCCGACCGTGGCATCGTCAGAGATGCGCTGCTTCTCACGGACATCGAGGACCCGGCCGTCCGCATCAGCCCGGGCGAAGCTCCACGCCGAGCCCGGCCCGGGAAAGCACGGCAGCCACCCGTCGCCCCGCACCCGACCGGCGTCGAGGGCCCCGGGTCGGACATGTGTGTCGATGTTGTAGATCAGGAGGGGGGCGTCCGCGTCGGTGATCAGCGGTGCCGCCGCCATCGCCGTGGTGGCCTGGCCGTCGGTGGTCTCCTCCAGCTCGACCACAGCCGAGGACGTCACCTCGAGCAGCCGGCACTGGTCGGCCACGAAGCCGGTGGCGTCGTCCTCGCCTCGAACGACGAACACGAAGCGGGTGTCGGCCGCGAACCAGGAGGCGAGGCTGAGGAGCGACCAGGCGAACAGGGTGCGGCCGTGCACCTCGATCATGAACTTCGGGACATCGTACCCGGCGTCGCGGAACCGTTGGCCCCGTCCGGCCATGGTGATGACAACGGTGGTGCGGGTCTTACCCTTCAGCACAGCGGTTCACGATCGCGCTCGATCAGCTCAGAGATCTCCTCGGCGCTGAGGCGCAGGAACTCCGCTGGCCGTATCGCTCGGTCGTCGACGTAGAACCCGGAGGATCCGGCCCAGGGCTTGCCCACGTGGACCTCGTCGTAGGGCACGTCGTGGCGGTCCAGCCACTGCATCAGGCCTGGCAGCATCCGGGCGTTGATGAGGCCGACGTTCCCGTCGTAGGACCGCATGTTGCGGCTCGTCTGCAGGATCACATAGCAACCCTCCTCCCGCAGCTCGCGCAGCCGGGCCACCATCTGCGGGTAGGGCTCGAGGTCGGCGTAGCTGCCTTCGGGACCCTTGATCGGGCACAGCGTCCCGTCGATGTCCATGACGATGCACCGATCGCGGTGGATCATGCTCGCATCGAGCGCCGGCGCCGGGGCGGTGACAGCGCCGCCATGATCTGGCCCGCCCGGAGGGCGAAGGCCAGCACCTTGCGCGGCGCGTCGATGTGCAGCCCCATCATGCTGAGGAACAGCGAGGACTCGTACAGGCGCATCAGCCGCGGATCGAAGTCGAGCTCTTCGATGCGGCGGAGGAAGGCGGTCTGCAGCTCGACCAGCTCGTGCTCCTGGAGCTCCAGCTCGAGCTCTAGATCGGTCCCGTGGGTGATCCGGCACAGGCCGGCGTGCACCAGGTCATACCCGCCCAGGACCGAGTGGCTCAGCTTGGCTACGTCGTAGTACGCGTCGCTGAACAGCTCGGGCTCGCTGTCGGCACCTCGGGGATCGACGAGCTGGAGGAGCTGGCTCGGCTGGCTGTAGAGGATGTTCGCGAAGCACAGATCGCCATGGGTCAGGGCCAGCCGGGTGGGGTGGCGCCGCGGCGTGAGCTGCTCGTAGAGCTCGAGGTACTGCTCGTGGAGCCCGGCGATGCCGCCCGTGCGGCCCCCGGCCACCAGAGTGGCGTCGACGCTGCGGCCGACGGCGGTGAGCGCGAGGGCATCGATCCGCTCGCGCACCTTCGTCACATAGAGCTGACGGGCGACGGCACCGGCCCTTTCGGCACCGACCTCGCGGACCGGGCGGGCCCGCAGGAAGTTCAGGACGTGGTCGAGGAAGCGCTCAAAGTCGGCCGGCGAGAACGCACGGTGCACCCACTGCACCGCCATGTCGGGGATGTAGAGGCGCCGCATCCGGTAGCTGGCCCCTTCGGCGTCCTCCTGGTAGCCGTAGGGCTGCACGAAGAAGTGCCGGACCTCCTCGGGGAGCAGGCCGTGGTAGCTGGCCTCGCGCCGCATCTTGTTCTTGTCGGCGGACCGCTTGGTGATCACGAACCGGTCCAGATCGATGCGGTTGAAGTGCCGCACTGCGAACCCGCTGCTCAGGAACTCGGTGAAGTTCACCTGGTCCCGCAGGTCGACCAGGCCGAGGGCGTCGGGAACCGTCTCGTGGGACCCGCTGAGGGCGGCGATGAAGTCGTCACGATCGTCGGCCAGCACGGCGTCGAGGTAGCCCTTCAACAACTCGGCGTCAAGCAGCGCGGCCCCGGTCGGCTGGGCCGAGTCGTTGACGATGACGATCGGCTGGCGGAGGTGGACCAGCTTCTCCAGGAACACCTGCACCAGGTCCCAGGGTGCGGTCGGGGTGGTGTTGCTGCACAGCAGCAGGAACCGCTGGTCGGAGACGGTCGTCCCCAGGCGAGCTCGCATCTCAGCCACGTCCCGCAGGCTGAGCAGGTGCACGGCGTCTCCGCAGCCGGCGCGCTCCAGCATGCCGGTGAGCGCATCGCGCAGACGGACGCCAGCGCTCAGCAGGTCACCGAACACCCGCACCCCGGTCGCGGCCATGATCTCGCTCGGGACGGCGGCCACGTCGTCGTACACAAAGGTGACGCGGTCACGGCTCACCACCCTGGACGCCTCCGGAGGCGGCGGGAGCCGGTGAGCACCGGCCGGATCAGCACGCCGGCCACCGCCGAGGCCCACAGCAGCGGCACGACGAGCACGGTCCGGTAGGTCTCCACCTGCGAGTCGTCGAGCGAGCTGAGCAGCGGCGGCCGGGTCAGGGCGCGATCGAGGCTGCCGGGCAGCAGGGCTACGGCGCCTGACGACAGCGATGACAGGAACGACGCCAGCACCCCTGTCAGCCGGATGACGTTGTCGGCGAGGACGGGCATCGCCAGCCTGAGGGCGACGAACTCGGCCAGCCAGATGAGAGCGGTGAGCACGACCAGGGTGGGCGTGCGCCGCTGCATGAGCCGCGGCGCCTCCTTGAGGACGATCATGACCCGCTCCATCGAAGCCACGAGCCGCGTCGCGCCGGGAACCGTGTGACGTCGGACGAGGTAGAGGCTCAGGGCCTGGAGGTAGTCGGGGACGACGGTCACGGCCGCGATCGTCGCCACCACGAACAGGCCGGTGAGACCGAGGAGGGGCGTCAACAGGTAGACCGTGCCCGACACCGTTGCCGCCGCCACGATGCTGATGCCGAGGACGACGCCGACGTCGAGCAGGCGCTCGAGCACGATGGCGACCACCCCCCGCGTCGTGCTGCCCACCAGCACCCCGGTCACCCGCATGCGGATGAGATCACCGAGCCGGAAGGGCAGGAGGAGGCTGAGCCCCGACGTCAACAGGTGGGCGGCCATGACCCGGCGCACGCCGACCACCGGGTCCTTCAGCAGGATGGCCAGGCGGAGACCTCGAACCAGGTGACCCAACGAGTAGACGGCGCCGGCCGTGAGCAGCGCGGCCGAGGCATCGCTGGTCAGGCCCAGGCGCTGGCGGCCACCGGCGAAGGTCGTGCTCACGGCCAGACCGGCGAGCAGGGCGATCCCAGCCAGCAGCACCACCGTCTCGACCGTCGACAGCTGCCGGGTCCACGTCGACGGCGAGCGCATGAGCCTGCGGTCCCGCGCCTCCTGGGTGCTCGTGCGGCCCGTGCCTCGGCCGGGCTCCCGGACCTCACCGGTTCGGACCTTCATGGGGTCCCGGCTGGCATCGGGGGCGAGGCGTAGACGGTGGTCGAGGTGTAGCGGCGCCCCGGGACGGAGTGGTCGGCGGCGACGACCCCGTCGGGGTCCCGGGCGTAGCTGGCCAGCAGCGCCAGCATCTGCCTCGACTGGGCGAACATCTTGACGTTCGAGCGCTGGTCCTCCTCGCGCCAGGAGATCGGGAAGAAGCACAGACGCCACCGTCGCCGGGCCGCCAGCAGGATCAGGTGGTAGTTGAAGGTGAGATCATCGGCCAGGCGCAGGTGCGAGCCGTCCGAGAACGCGGCCACCCGCACCACGTTCAGGCCGCTGCCCAGGTCGAGCAGGCGCCGGCGGGCGACGACGCTGAACAGCACGTTGAAGACGTGGTTGCCGACCCTTCGCAGCGCCGAGTAGCCCTCGAGGCGGGCGCCGGCCATGAAGCGAGAACCGAGCAGGGCGTCGTGGTCCAGGTGCGCTCCGCTGCGAAGGAGCGGCATCACGTCGGCGACCATGGCCTGGTCGTCGCCGTGCAGAATGACGCAGTGGTCGAAGTCGCCGTCGAGGGCGTGCCGCAGGGCCACCTTGTGCGAGCCGCCCAGGCCCACGTTCTCGTCGTTGCGCAGCAAGGTGGCGTGCACGTCGTGCAGCTGGCGCAGGCCGGCCTCGGCGGCAGCCAGCGTGTCGTCCGTGCTGCGGTTGTCGACGACCAGGACCTCGTCGAACAGCCGTTGTACCTCAGGCGTCAGCTGCGCCAGCACCCGGGGAAGCTGGGTTGCGCAGTTGTAGGCGGGGATGAACAAAAGCAGCCGCCCGGTCATGGGCGGCTCGAATGGCCGAGGATCCGGGCCGCGTCGGCTGGTGCGGGCCGCCCGCTCTCAGGACGCAGCATGGCCCCGATCGTACCTACGAACCGGCCGCGGCGGAGGGAGCCGGCCCGCGGTCCCGGCTCAGAGGTCCTTGGCCAGGAGGGCGGTGGCGTGACCGGCCTCCTCGGCCCGGGCCAGCGCCCACAGCAGGCTCGACAGCGGTTCAGGTAGGGCACGACGGCCGAGCCGGGGCGGCGACCGGGACGGCCCCAGTTGCGGGCCTGCCGCGCCGCCGCCTCCCGACCGCCCGCCGCCTGAGCGCAGAGGACGTGTCAACCCGGCGCCGGCTTCGAGCGTCTGCTGGGTGTTGGAGACCTACGAGGAGGAGATCGACATGAAACGTTCCTGGCGGCGGTTGATGGTCGTGGCGGTGGCGGTGGTGCTGGCCGTGGCGGGCCTGTCCGTCGCCCGGGCTGACGCGACCCAGGGCTTCTGCGGGCAGGTCTGGGGTTCGCGGCCCAAGCAGCTCGGCAACAACGACCCGGGCGTGCCTGGCAACTACCTCACCGGGGCCCGCGCCGGGCGCCACCAGTGCTTCGACCGGCTGGTCTTCGACCTCACCGGCCCGGCGTCGGCGTACCGGGTGGAGTACGTGGCCCAGGTGCGCTCGGACGGCAGCGGCGACCCGATCCCCCTTCGGGGCGGGGCCTTCCTGTCCATCGTCCTGGGGGTGGCGGCCCACGACCTCAACGGCCAGCCCACCTACAACCCCCCGAACCGGTCCGAGGCCGTGAACGTCGCCGGCTTCACCACCTTCCGCCAAGTTGCCTTCGGCGGCACCTTCGAGGGGGTCACCACCTTCGGCCTCGGCGTGCGGGCCCGGCTCCCGTTCCGGGTGTTCACCCTCGCCGGCCCAGGGTCGGGTTCCCGGGTCGTGGTGGACGTGGGCCACCGCTGGAGCTGAGCGGGACCCGTCCGCTGCCGCCCGACCTCACAGGTCCCGGGCCAGGACCGGGCCGGCGGCGCCCGCCTCCTCGGCCCGGGCCAGGGCCCACAGCAGGCTCGACAGGCGGTTCAGGTAGGCCACGACGGCCGAGCCGGGGGCGGCCACCGGCACGGCCCGTCGCTCGGCCCGGCGCACCAGGGTGCGGGCCACGTCCAGCAGGGCGGCCCGGCGGTCCTGGCCGGGGATCACGAAGTCGGTCAGCGGCGGGAACCGGCCGGCGGCCCCATCGGCGTGGCCCTCGACCAGGGTGACCATGGCCGGGGTCACCCGGCTGCGCCCGTCAACCAGCTTGGCCTGGTTGGCCGGGGCGGTGGCCAGCTCGGCCATCACCACGTACAGCTGGCCGCACACCTCGGTCAGCACGTGGTGCAGGGCTGAGCCGGTGGCGGCCTCGGCCCGGGCCACGCCCAGGGCGGCCTGGGCCTCGTCGACGCTGCCCAGGGCCTCCGGCACCTCGGTGTCCTTGGCCACCCGCCCGCCGAAGTACAGGCCGGTGGTGCCGTCGTCGCCCTTGCCGGTCCACAGGTGCTCCATCAGGCCGCCTCGGTCACCCGGCCGCCCTCGACCCGGACGGTGCGGGTGAGCCGGGTGGCCTCGAGGAGGCGGCGGTCGTGGCTGACCAGGACGAGCGTGGCGTCGAAGGCCTCCAGGGCCTGCTCCAGCTGCTCGATGGCGGGCACGTCGAGGTGGTTGGTGGGCTCGTCGAGCACCAGCAGGTTCACGCCCCGGGCCATGAGGGCGGCCAGCACGGCCCGGCTGCGCTCGCCCGGCGACAGCGCCGCACCCGGACGGCCCACGTGGTCGGCCGCCAGCCCGAACTTGGCCAGGAGGGTGCGGGCCTCGGCTCCTTCCAGGCCCGTCTCGGCCGAGAAGACCGGCAGCAGCGGCTCGGAGCCGGCAAAGGTGCGGCGGCCCTGGTCCATGGTGCCCACCACCACCCCCGGGCCGAGGTGGCGGGTCCCGGAGTCCAGGGCGACCTCGCCGAGCAGGGCGGCGAGCAGCGTCGACTTGCCGCCCCCGTTGGGGCCCACCACGGCCAGGCGGTCCTTCCAGGTGAGACGCAGGTCGACCGGGCCGAGGCGGAACTCGCCCCGGCGAACCACGGCGCCGTCGAGGCGGGCCACATCGTCGCCGCTGCGGCGGCCCCCGCCGAACGACAGCTCCAGCCGCCACGGCTCGAAGGGCTTGTCGACCTTGTCCCGCTCCAGCCGCTCGAGCGCCCGCTCAGAGATCTTCACCTTTCCGGCCAGCTTCTCGGTGCGGTCCTCGGAGAACTTGCGCTGGGCCTTGTCCTTGTCCTTCGGGTTCTTCCTGCTCTTGGTCACGCCCTTCACCGCCCAGTCACGCTGGGTGCGCACCCGGGTCTGCAGCGTGGTGCGCGAAGCCTGGTACTCGCCGTAGGCCTCTCCGGCCTGGCTGCGAGCCAGCTCCCGGGCCTCCTGCCAGTCGCTCCACCCTCCGGCGAACTCGACGCTGCCACGGCTGTGCTCGTCGATCTCCAGCACCCGGGTGGCCGTCCGGTCGAGAAAGGCGCGGTCATGGCTGACGACCACCAGCCCGCCGGGCCGCGAGTTGCAGAAACGTTCCAGCAGCTCGAGGCCCTGAAAGTCGAGGTCGTTGGTGGGCTCGTCGAGGAGGAGCACGTCGTAGCGGGACATGAGCACGGTCGCCAGGGCGGCGCGAGCCTGCTGGCCGCCCGAGAGGTCGGCCACGGCCAACTCGAGCTTCTCTGGGGCCAGCCCCACCTCGGCCAGGACCGTGCCGATGCGGGTCTCCAGGTCGTCGCCGCCGAGGCCGAGGAAGCGCTCCAGCGCCTCGCCGTGGGCCTCGATGGCGCCGACGTCGGCCGAGAGCGCGGCGGTGGCCCGCTCGAGCTCGGCCTCGGCCTCGGCCACCCCGGTGCGCCGGGCCAGGTAGTCGCTCAGCACCTCCCGCCCGTGCGGCTCGGCCTCCTGGGCCAGGTACCCGACGGTCAGCGAGTCGGGCGCCCGCTCGACCCGTCCGCCGTCGGCCCGGTCCAGCCCGGCCAGGATGCGCAGGAACGTGGTCTTTCCCACCCCGTTCGGCCCCACCAGGCCCACCCGGCTGCGGGGCCCGACGGCCAGCGAAACCCCCCCGAGTACCACCTGCCCGCCCAGATCCCGAGCAACATCGACAGCGCTCAGCACGGAGGCAGCGTAGGACCTCGGAGTCGGGTCGGGTGCCGACCGGCGCCGACATTGAAGCGATGGCGGACGAGGCCGAACGAGGTCGCCGGTAGCCTTCCTCGGGTGAAGCATCCCTACCTTGCCGCCGCCCAGGAGCGGGTCGTGGTGTTCGACGGGGCCACGGGCACCAACCTGCAGCTGTGCGATCTCGGGCCCGACGACTTCGGTGGGCCGGCACTCGAGGGCTGCAACGAGATCCTGGTGCGGACCCGGCCCGATGTCATCCGCCAGCTCCACGCCTCGTTCCTGGAGGTGGGCGTCGACTGCATCGAGACCGACAGCTTCGGGTCGTCGTCGGTGGTGCTGGCCGAGTACGACCTGGCCGGCGAGGCCTACGCCCTGAACGTCGAGGCCGCCGTGCTGGCCCGGGAGATGGCCGACTCCTACGCCACCGCCGACCGGCCCCGCTGGGTGGCCGGCTCGATGGGCCCCACCACCAAGCTGCCCACCCTCGGCCACATCACCTACCGGGAGATGCGCGACTCGTTCCAGGAGCAGGCTGCGGGACTGCTGGCCGGCGGGGTCGACCTGCTCATCATCGAGACCCAGCAGGACCTGCTCACCGTGAAGGCGGCGATGAACGGTTGCCGGCGGGCCATGGGGGTCGCCGGCCGCCAGGTGCCCCTGCAGATCCAGGTCACCATCGAGACCAACGGCCGGATGCTGGTGGGCTCGGAGATCGGGGCCGCCCTGGTGTCCATAGACGCCATGAAGGCCGACGTCATCGGCCTGAACTGCGCCACCGGGCCCGGCGAGATGACCGAGCACCTGCGCCACCTGCAGGCCAACAGCGCCATGCCCATCTCCTGCCTGCCCAACGCCGGCCTGCCCTCGATCGTCGACGGCCGCACCCACTACGACCTCACACCCGACGAGCTGGCCGAGCACCACGCCCGCTTCATCACCGAGCTCGGCGTCAGCGTCGTCGGCGGCTGCTGCGGCACCAGCCCCGACCACCTCAGGGCCGTGATCGAGCGCTGCGCCTCGCTCGTTCCCCGAACCCGCGACCCGAGGCCCGAGCCGGCAGCCACCTCGATCTACTCGCCCGTCCCCTACGACCAGGACGTGTCGGTGCTGCTCATCGGCGAGCGCACCAACACCAACGGGTCCCGGGCCTTTCGCGACGCCCTGCTCGAGCAGCGCTTCGACGACGTGGTGCGGATCGGCACCGACCAGGTGAAGGAGTCGGCCCACCTGGTCGACATCTGCGTCGACTACGTGGGCCGGGACGGGGCGGCCGACATGGTCGAGGTGGCCAGGCGCAACCCCACCGCCGTGCCCCTCCCCCTGGTCCTCGACTCCACCGAGCCGCCTGTGCTCGAGGCCGGCCTCGAGCGACTGGGCGGCAAGTGCCTGCTCAACTCGGCCAACCTCGAGGACGGCGAGGAGCCGGGCAGCCGGTTCGACCGGGTCATGTCGCTGGCCCAGGAGCACGGGGCCGGGGTGATCTGCCTCACCATCGACGAGGAGGGCCAGGCCCGCACCCGCGAGCGCAAGCTGGCGATCGCCCGCCGCATCCGCGACCTGGCCAACGACCGCTACGGCATCGCCTCCGAGGACCTGTTCTTCGACTGCCTGGCCCTCACCCTCGGCACCGGGCTGGAGGAGAGCTTCGGCGACGGCGTGGAGACCATCGAGGCCATCCGCCTGGTCAAGGCCGAGCTGCCGGGCGTCCACACCGTGCTCGGGCTGTCGAACGTGTCGTTTGGCCTGTCGGCCGGGCTGCGCCACTACGTGAACTCCGTGTTCCTCCACGAGTGCCGCCAGGCCGGCCTCGACGCCGCCATCCTGCACGCCGGGAAGATCCTGCCGATGAACAAGATCCCCGACCGGGCCCGGGAGCTGTGCCTCGACCTGATCTGGAACCGCCGCACCGAGGGCCACGACCCGCTCGGCCTGCTGCTCAACGAGTTCTCCGACGCCAAGGGCGCCAGCGCCGCCGTGCACGAGGACCGCACCGGCTGGCCGGTCGAGCAGCGCCTCTCCCAGAGGATCATCGACGGCGACCGCACCGGCCTCACCGCCGAGCTCGACGAGGCGTTGGCCACCGGCATCGCCGCCCTCACCATCGTGAACGACGTGCTCCTCGACGGCATGCGCACCGTGGGCGAGCTGTTCGGATCGGGCCAGATGCAGCTGCCCTTCGTGCTCCAGTCGGCCGAGACGATGAAGATGGCCGTCGACCACCTCAAGCCCCACATGCCCAAGGTCGAGGGCGAGACCTCCAAGGGCCGCATCGTGCTGGCCACCGTCAAGGGCGACGTGCACGACATCGGCAAGAACCTGGTCGACATCATCCTCACCAACAACGGCTACGAGGTCCACAACATCGGCATCAAGGTGCCCCTGTCGCAGATGGTGGAAAAGGCGCGGGAGGTGGGGGCCGACGCCCTGGGCATGAGCGGCCTGCTGGTGAAGAGCACGCTGGTCATGCGCGACAACCTCCTGGAGCTGAACGAGCTGGGCTCGGGGGTACCCGTGCTGCTGGGCGGCGCCGCCCTCACCCGCCGTTACGTCGAGCGGGACCTGCGCGAGGTCTACGAGGGGCGGCTGTTCTACGGCAAGGATGCCTTCGAGGGCCTGCGCACGATGGAGCGGCTCATGGGCATGGAGCGGGGCACGGTCGAAGACGACAGCGGGTGGGGCCGAACTCCTGAGGGCCGCGAGGTGCCCGTCGTGCTCGAGGACGCCGCCGCGATGGTGGCCAGGCCCCGACGCTCGCCGGTGGTCGCCGACGACAACCCGTTGCCAACGGCTCCCTTCTGGGGCAGCCGCCTGGCCCGGGGCGTGGCCCTCGACGAGATCGCCGCCTGGGTCAACGAGACCGCCCTGTTCCGTACCCAGTGGGGCTTCCGCCCCGACAAGGCCGCGGGCGAGACCGACGGGGAGATGCGAGGGCGGGTGCGGGGCACGCTGCGCCAGCAGCTGGCCGCGGCCAAGGCCGGAGGGGTGCTCGTGCCCCAGGTCGTCTACGGCTACTTCCCCGCCAACGGCGACGGTGACGACCTGGTGATCTGGGAGGACGAGGGGCGCACCGCCGAGCGGTGCCGGTTCGCCTTCCCCCGCCAGCCGGCCGAGCCGTTCCTCTCGATCGCCGACATGTTCCGGCCGGTCGAGTCCGGCCAGGTCGACGTGGCCGCCTTCACCATCTGCACCATGGGCGGCGAGATCACCGAGGCGGCGGCCCGGCTGAAGGCGACCGACCGCTACAGCGACTACTTGTTCCTCCACGGCCTCGGGGTGGAGATGACCGAGGCCCTGGCCGAGCTGTGGCACAACCGGGTGCGCGACGAGCTGGGCATCGCCGGCGAGGACGGCACCCTGCCCCAGATCCTCCACAAGCAGGGCTACCGCGGCGGCCGCTACTCCTGGGGCTACCCCGCCTGCCCCGACCTGGAGGACAACGTGAAGGTGGCCGAGCTGCTCGGCGCCGACCGCATCGGCCTGGAGGTCTCCGAGGACACCGGGTTCCAGTTCCAGCCCGAGTACAGCACCTCGGCCGTCATCTGCCACCATCCCCAGGCCAAGTACTTCGTCACCTGATCGGCCCTTCATGCCGGCCCTGCCGGTTGGGCACCGCGCTGGGCGGGAAGGGGTTCAGGCATGGGACAGCGCAGTGACGATCCCGTGGTGGTGCCCTTCGTCGCCGGCGCGGCCGACCTCGACCTGCTGCGGGCGACCTCTCCCTTCATGGCCCCGAGCCTGGACGACCACATCGCCGCCGTCGAGGAGGGGGGCCAGATCCTGGCCGAGAGCGGCGCCCGCGTCGACCTGGTGCCCGTTTGGGCCCCCCTGTTCCTGGTGTGGTGCACCGAGGCGGGCGTCGACCCTGGCGCCGCCGACGCCCTGCAGCGCTGGACGGGCCGCGACGGCCTGGTGGCGGTGGCCTACACCCACTACGAGTCGGGGTCGATCGCCGGGCTCGTAGAGCTCGAAGAGGTGCGGTCGTGGGCCCTGCGCAGCATCCTCACCGACGACAACCGGTCGACCGAGCGGGCCGTCGCCTCGGTGTGGGCGGCGGCCACGGCCTTCCTTGAGATCATCGCCGGTCAGGCGGCCCTGGGCAGCGAGCTCGACGTGGCCGTGCCGACCTGGAGCTCCCCGGCCCACTGGCACCTCAACGGCACGTCGTGCGAGGACTCCTCGCCCACCCTCGACCACGTCCACGCCGCGGTGATGGAGGGGCTGGCCATCGACGGCGCCGCCGTGCTGGTCGAGCCGCGCGACCGGGCGTCGACCGTTCGGGTGTGGGACCTGAGCCCGGTCGGCGTCCGCCCGCTCAGCGCCGAGGAGGCCGGCGAGCGCTGCGAGCCGGCCGCCGGCGCCACCGTCGTCAACGCCTGGGGCGACGGCTGACGCATCCCTCAGCAGACCCTGCCCCACCCCTCCCCGATGCCACCGACCACCCTCAGCTCTTGAGGACGAGGCGGGCCACCAGGTCGGTGCCAAAGGCGGTGAGGATGGCCAGGTAGAGCAGGCCGGTGGCGGCCATCACCGCCGAGTAGGCCCGCTCCCGCAGGGCAGCCGTGGTGACTAGCGACAGCCCGATCGTGGTGACGGCGCAAGCCACCCAGAACCAGCCCAGGATCCCGCCGTAGCCGTCGTCGACGGCGCCCGACAGGACCGACAGCATCCCGGTCGGCAGGAGCAGGGCTGCCACCTCGACCGGCCAGAGGATCTGCAGCCACCGGTTCAGCTCGTTGATCGGGCCCCGGCCGAGCCCCGGCTGCACCAGGTACCAGTGCCCGAGCAGCATGGCGTCGCTCACCGACCCCAGGAAGGCGGCGCCCACCAGCGTGCGCAGCAGGGCCAGGCCGGTGGGCCCGTCGGCGGCCACGGCGGCGGCCACCAGGCCCACGAACCCCAGCACAGGGGCCACCAGGTCGAGGGCGGGTGGGAACTCGGGGCCGGTCGTGGGGCGAGGGGCCGCCTCGTCGTCAGCCCCTGGAGGCGGGGCTGTGCCGGTGGCGGCGGCCACCCGGGTGCGGCGCCGCTCCTCGATGGCCCGGGGCCCGGCGACGCCGGCCTTGCGGCGGACCACCGAGACCACGAGGGCGACCGTGGTGGCGGCCACCACACCGGCGCAGGCGGCGTCTCGCAGCAGCACCGGGTGGAAGCTGCGTCCGGCCCACAAGGCAATGGCCGCCATCACCCCGTAGGTGCCCCGCAGCAGCCAGCCGTAGCCGATCCCGACGAGGCGCCGCCGGGTGGTGACCCACAGGAACAGGAGGCCACCGGTGGCCCACTGGAGCAGGACGGTGGCGACGTCGAGAGAGATCATCTGGGCCGCCGAGCCTCCCACCTGATCCGGGGGTGGGCCAACCCGGGGAGGCCCTACAGGCCGAGGGTGGCGGCTTCCAGGTGCATCAGGTCGTCGTCTCGTCGTCGGTCTTCGGCGTAGTGGCCCGCTTGTAGACCCACAGGGCCAAGCCGACCGGCGGCAGGAGCAGGGTGAGGGCGCCGTAGAAACGGCCGTCGAGGCCCCGGCTGTCCATGTCCCGGGCCACGACCGTGCCGAAGATCAGGCCGAACGGTACGCCCACCATGACGAAG
>JBBPYZ010000139.1:0-24617 GCA_038199465.1 Acidimicrobiales bacterium
CCACAGCACGAACACCACCCGCTCCGGCTTGGCCGCCACCGCTCTGATCACCTCGTCGGTGAAGGTCTCCCAGCCCCGGCCCTGGTGGCTGGCCGCCGCCCCGCCCCGGACGGTCAGGGTGGTGTTCAGCAGGAGCACACCCTGGCGGGCCCACGGCTCGAGGCAGCCGTCCCGGGGCGGCTCGATGCCCATGTCGGCGTGGAGCTCCTTGAAGATGTTGCGCAGCGACGGCGGGGCGGGCACGCCCGGCTGCACGCTGAAGGCCAGCCCGTGGGCCTGCCCTGGGCCGTGGTAGGGGTCCTGGCCCAGGATCACCACCTTGGTCGCGCTCCACGGGGTCAGGTGCAGAGCGGCGAAGACGTCCTGCGGCAAGGGGTAGACGGGGTGGCGGTCCCGCTCGCCGGCCAGGAAGGTCTGCAGCTCGACCCAGTACGGCTTGGCCAGCTCGCCCCGCAGGACCGGGTTCCAGTCGGTGATCACCAGCGGGAGATCACGCCGCCTGGGTGAGGTAGCGCTCCCATGCCGGGTCGATGCGGCCGACGCCGACGACCAGCCACCGGGTGCCCCGGGGGACGGTCGGCGTGGTGCGCAGGGCCCAGCCCAGCTCGGCCAGCAGGCGGTCGCCCTTGCGGCCGTTGCACAGCTGGCAGGCGGCCACCACGTTCTCCCACTCGTGGAGGCCCCTGCGGGAGCGGGGCACCACGTGGTCGATGGTGTCGGCGCTGCGGCTGCAGTAGGCGCAGCGGTGGGCGTCACGGGCCAGCAGGGCGCGCCGGGTCAGGGGCAGGCGGGCCCGGTAGGGCACCCGGACGAAGGTGGTGAGGCGGATCACCGACGGGACCCGCACCACGGTGGACTCCGAGCGCACCACCCCTCCGCCGGCCTCGAGGATCTCGGCCTTGTCCGCCAGCACCAAGACGATGGCCCGCTTCATCGGCACGACGCACAGGGGCTCGTAGCTGGCGTTCAGCAGGAGCGTGCCCTTCACGGCTGCCCCTCGTCCACAGCGGGCCCGACGAACGACGGAGGCCGCCCGGGAGGGCGGCCGGCGGGACTTGGGAGGCGAGAAGGGTGGTGGGCGTGAACCCGCCGCCGCCGTGGGGCGCGGTGATCCCTGCTCCCGTCCCCTGCCGGCCTCCAGCGGGCTGCCACGGTCGGAACGTTACCGGTGCGGCGCCGCCGTTGTCGGAGATATCTCCGCCCCCGCCGGGGATGCGATGCCGCAACCGCCTAACATCACCGTCCGGGTGGGTCAAACGAGGATCTTGGGGTCGCGCGTGGTCGATTGGGCGAGAGGACGGGACCGGGGGCCGACCTGTGGCCGCTTGGCTCCCAGGCGGGGCCGCCTCGCCCTCGCCGCCGCCCTGGCCCTGCCTGCCCTGGTCGCCAGCCCGGCCGCCGCCGCACGATCCCGCCCCGCCACCACCACCACGACCGTCCCGACGCTGGCCGTCAGCCTCCCCCCTGTCACCGCACCACCGCTCACGACGCCGCTGGGCTCGGACGAGAACCTCCGGCGCCGCACGCTCGCAGAGGTGGCGGTGGCGAAAAAGGCGCTGAGCCAGGCCCAGCGGGCCGAGGGCCAGGTCCGGCAGCGGGCGGAGGAGCTCGACCGGTCCATGGCCGACTTCGAGGCCCAGCGGGGGGCCCTGGCCGGCGAGGAGCGGTCGGCCGCCGACCTGCTGGAGGGCACCCGGGGCCGGCTCCGGTCGGCCGCGGTCAGCGAGTACATCAGCGGCGGGGCCGCCACCATCGCCAACCAGCTGCTGCGATCCACCGACGTCGAGGCCTTCACCCGCAACCGGGTCTACGGCGGCGCCGTCCTCGACAGCCAGCAGCGCACCCTCGCCACCTACCGCGAGGCGCTGTCGAAGGTGACGGTCGTCACGTCGAACCTCGGTCGCCAGATCGACCGGGTCAAGACCGACCGGGCCCTGGTCACCCAGGAGCTCACGGCCCTCACCGCCCAGCGGGTGCTGCGCGAGGAGGAGCTGGCCCAAAAGCAGGTGCTGAACCAGCTGGTCACCGCCGCCGCCCCGGTCCTGCCGAGCGACATCCCCGCCCTGGTCCTCGACGCCTACGTGCGGGGCGCCGCCGCCGCCAACCGCCGCACCCCCGGTTGCCGCATCCACTGGTCGGCGCTGGCGGCCATCGGGCGGGTCGAATCCGGCCACGCCCGTGCTGGAAGCGGCTCGCTCACCCTGGCGGGCGACGTCGCCCCGCCCATCCTCGGCCCCCCGCTCGACGGCAACGGCTTCGCCCTCATCACCGACACCGACGGCGGGGTCCTCGACGGCGACACCGTCTTCGACCGGGCTGTCGGGCCGATGCAGTTCATCCCCTCGACCTGGCGCTTCTCGGCGGAGGACGGCAACGGCGACGGCAGACGCGACCCCAACAACGTCTACGACGCCGTCACCGCCGCCGGCATGTACCTGTGCCGGGCCCGCCAGGGCCTCGACCTCGACGAGAACCTGTTCAACGCCGCCCTCAGCTACAACCGCAGCACCGCCTACGCCACCATTGTCATCACCAAGGCCCGGGAGTACGTCGACCTCCGGATGCCGGGACTCCCCCCGGGACCGCCGCCGTCGCCGCCGCCCGCCAACCTCAAACCACCAGCACCTTGACCATCTCCGCCCGCCGGGCTCCCGCGCCGCTGGCCGTGGCCGTCCTGGCCCTCCTCGTCGGGGTCATGGCCCGCCCGGCCGTGGCCCAGACCGACGCGACTCCCCCCACCACCACGGTGAAGACGACCACCACCACGGTCGTGAAGAAGCCGACCACCACCGTGCCGCCGACGACGACGACCTCCACTACGGTCGCCGACCCGCTCGACCCACCGCCAAGCCCGCCGACTTCAGACCCGGTCACGCCCCCGGACGGGCCGAAGGCGCCTCCGCCGATCGTCGACACCAAGGCGGAGGACTCGAGCCAGGAGCCGCCACCCCGGGCCGAGGTGCCGCCCCGCGCCACCCCCCGGATCCTCACCCCGGCCGACCTGGCGGTGGCTCGCGTGCTCGAGGAGCAGCTGAGGGCGACCCAGCGGTCGGCCGGCGAGGCCCTCGCCGCCTCCCAGGCCGCCGACCGGGTCCTGGCCGCGGCCGAAGCCGACCAGGCCGAGCTGCAGCGCAGCCTCGACGCCCTGCGCTCGGACGAGTCGGCCTCCGCCCAGGGTCTGATCGGACAGCGCCAGACCATGCGGGTCCGGGCCGTCGCCATCTACGTCTCGGGGCCGGGCGAGCCGATCATCCCGGTGGGCGACGACCTCTACGAGTACGGCCGTCGGCGGGTGCTCGTCGAGGCCCTCCACGCCGCCGACCGGCGCACCTTCGACGGGTACACCAGGGCCAAGGCGGTGGCCGGCGACGAGGTTTCCGATCTAGTCGACCGCCTGGAGGACCTGAACGGCACCGTGCTGGCCGCCCGGGCCGACTCCGAGGCCAAGGCGGCGGCCACCCAGCTTCTCCTGCGCAACGTGGGACCGGCCCTGGTTGGCGGGCGGCTGGCCATCAACGGGTTCGCCTTCCCGGTGGCCGACCCCCACAGCTTCGCCTCCACCTTCGGGGCCCCCCGCAGCGGCGGGCGGCTGCACCAGGGCAACGACATCTTCGCCCCCTACGGCACCCCGACGCCCGCCGCCGAGCGGGGCGTGGTCGGCAAGATGGGCACCGACACCCTGGGCGGCATCAAGCTGTGGATCACCGGTGAGAGCGGTACGAGCTACTACTACGCCCACCTCTCGGCCTTCGCCGCCAACGTCGTCAACGGCACCGTGGTCGAGGCGGGCGACGTGGTCGGCTTCGTCGGGGACACCGGCAACGCCAAGGGGACCTCACCCCACCTGCACTTCGAGATCCACCCCTCGAACGGCCCGGCCATCGACCCCTACCCGGTCCTGAAGGCCGCCGACGACGCCACCCGTCAGGCCAGCCAGCAGGCGGCGGCTCCACCAGCGGCGCGACCGGCCGGCACGCCCTGAGCGGAACCCTTAGACCTCGGAGACGTACAGCGAACCGGCCAGAGCGGGTCCGAGGGCCAGCAGCCGCCCGTCGATGTCGAGGGTGAGGGTGCCGTCGGGCGCCCGGGCCGTCACCGTGGCCCCCACCCCCGGCATGAAGCGGGCTGCGGCCAGGTACGACAGCGACTCCTGATCGATCTCCACCTGCTCGATGACCCGCCGCAGGACCACGCGGCCCCCGGCAACGACGCCGGCGAGCGGCACCACGCCCAGCTCGTCAGGACCCGCGACCGTTCCCGGGATCGGGTTGCCGTGAGGGCAGGTGGTGGGGTGACCGAGCACCTCGACCAGGCGGGCCTCGACCTCGTCGGAGATGACGTGCTCCCAGCGGCAGGCCTCGACGTGGGCCTTGTCCCAGGCCAGTCCGATGACGTCGGTGAGGAGCCGCTCGGCCAGGCGGTGCTTGCGCACCACCGACTCGGCCAGGTGGCGGCCCTTGCCGGTCATCTCGAGCTGCCGGCCGGCGACCTTGATGTAGCCCTCGGACTTGAGGCGCCGCACCATCTCCGACACCGACGGAGCCGAGTGGCCCACCCGCTCGGCCAGGCGGGCCTGGATGACGACGGTGCCCTCCTCCTCCAGCTCGTGGATCGCCTCGAGGTACTCCTCGAGCGGAGGGTGGTACCCGTCGCCGGTCATCGCCCCCACGCTACCGGTGCGGCTCAGTTGGGCGGGACCTCGATCAGGCTGCGGTGGGCCGACAGGGCGGCGCCCGCGGCGCGCAGGGCCACGTTCAGCGCATCGGAGGGTCGGGCGTCGAGCTCGGCCACCGAGCCGTCCGAGCGGAGCACCCGGACGCTGGCCACATAGACCCCACCGGGCCGGCGCTCGACCAGGGTGACGCCCGTCACCGCCCCGGAGAGGGCGGCGACCGCGGCCAGCAGCAGGTCGTGGGCCCGCGGTCGGGGCGCCGGGGTGCCGGAGAGGGCCTCCTGCACCAGCACGGCGTCGCCCCGGGCCATGACAATGTCGAGGTGGCCCCCGCCGGCCAGGTCGACCAGGCTCACGGTGCCGGTGGCCGGCTGCAGGCCCTCGGGTGACAGCTCGACCGAGGCGAGGGTGAGCTCGACCAGCTCGGGGGCGGCGGGAGCCGTCACCGCCAGGGCCTCGGGCGCCTCCGGCCCGGAGGGCGGCTCGGGCTCGGAGGGCGGCTCGGGCTCGGAGGGCGCCACCGCCGGTTCTTCGGGTGCGGAGGGCACCGGACCGGGTTCGTCGGCGTCCACGGTGCCCGATCTTCCCACGTCGGCCCGGGCGCCCGGGGAAGGGTCGATGGGGAGGCCGCCGGCATCGGGGAACGCCGCACGCCGTCCAGGGGTTGCACCCGGGTGATGCCGTTCGCCCGCAAGAGCCTCGACCTGCCCACCCCGGACACCGCCCTGCCCGGCCGACCCGCGCCCATCGGCCGCCTCGGCGACCACGCCGTGACCGGTCACCCGATGGAGCCGCCGTTCCCCGACGGCCTGGAGACCCTGGTGGTCGGCATGGGCTGCTTCTGGGGTGCCGAGCGCCTGTTCTGGCCGACCGACGGCGTCTGGACGACGGCGGTGGGCTACGCCGGCGGCGTCACGCCGAACCCCACGTACTCAGAGACCTGCTCGGGCCGCACCGGCCACACCGAGGCGGTGCTGGTGGCGTTCGACCCCTCTGTCGTGCCCCTCGCCACGCTCCTCAGGATGTTCTGGGAGGGCCACGACCCCACCCAGGTGATGCGCCAGGGCAACGATGTCGGCACCCAGTACCGATCGGCGCTGTACTGGAGCGAGGACGAGCAGCGGGTGGCGGCAGAGGCGAGCCGTGACGCCTTCGCCGCCGCCCTGGCCGGCGCCGGGCACACCCGGCCGATCGCCACCGAGCTGGCCCCCGCAGGGCCCTTCTACTACGCCGAGAGCTACCACCAGCAGTACCTCCACAAGAACCCCGGCGGCTACTGCGGCCTCGGCGGCACCGGCGTCAGCTGCCCCACCGGCCTCGGCTCCGGCTAGATCCGCCCCTCCTTCTTCAGGAACGACTCCTTGGCGGCGTAGAAGGCGATGGTCGCCGCTGCGATCCCGACGCCGACGGTGGCGACGAAGGCCGACAGGAGCAGCGGGGCGCTGCCCTCGGAGGAGATGAGGACCAGCGAGCGAATCACCGCGTAGACCGAGATGATCCCGGCCAGGCCGGCGGTGGCCTGGAGCAGCAGGGGGCGGGCGAAGCCGCCGGGCGGGTCGGGCGTCAGCAGAAGGAGGGCGACGGCGATGCCGAGGAGGGCGATGTCCCCGACGTCGACGGTGTTGGTGAGGGCGAGGAGACGGCCCCGGAACCCGGCGAGGCCCGGGTTGGCGAGGAAGCCGATGAGGCCGGCGCCGGTGGCGAAGAGGACGGCGGCGATCAGGCCGGTGGCGGCCAGGGTCGAGGGATCGGCGATCATCCCGCTCAGGCCCGCCGTCGGCGACGGCCCACCCCGGGGCGGGGTGCCGGCCGGCGGCGGGGGTGAGGACGGAGGCGGCTGGTAGGGCGGCTGCTCAGCGGGATCGGTCACCGTGGCAGTGTCGCACTCCCGGAGCCGGCTCGGCGGGCCGAACCGGCACCATCCCTCACCGCTTGGAGGCGGCGATCAGCGCTGCGGGGTGGCGGGGAGGACCTCAGACAGGATCTGGCGCAGCTGGAGGGTGCGGGCGTGGTGCTCGCGCAGGCGCTCCTCCTCAGCCGCGTCGAGGGCGTCGACCACGGCCTCCCAGCCGCTGCAGGTCCACACCGCGGGCCCGTGGGTGGGCACCCGCTCGGCCAGGCCCTGCTCGGTCAGCGCTTCCATCACCTGGTAGGTGCTGGTGCGCGGCACGCCCGACAACTCGGCCAGCTGGGCGCTGTTCGCCGAGCCCGCCCGCAGCAGGGCGAGCAGCACGCGGGCCTCGTAGGGCCGCAGTCCAAGCTCCTGCAGCTCTCGCCGCAGGCTCTCGGGCACTGCCGACGGCATAGCCGCCACGGTGCTCGCTCCTGGATCTCTCTCACGAAGACTGGTACTCACCCGAATCCCCTCGCTGGTCCAAGCTCGGTGCTGAGCGGACCCGTTGCCACTAGGTGTACCACGCCTCTAGTCCCACTGACAACATCTCCGCGAAAAAGTTCGGGACCGAGCGAAAGGTTGCTGTCGCTGCAAGGTTGACGAAGGTCGGGGGAAGTCGGGACCCTAGGCCCGAGCCCTCGGCGCGCCGTCAGGTCTTGATGCGGGCGAAGTAGGCGTCCTGGCGGAAGCCGCACCGACCGTCAACGCAGCCGGTCTCCCGCAGGTCGGTCCACAGCGTGGCGATGAAACCGGGGCCGACGGCGACGGCCGAGTAGTCGCCGATGCTGACGGCCGGATTGGGGAAGGCCGGGTTGACCGTGCCTCTTGAGGCGATGTTGCCACGGGTGGGATCGGAGGGGACCGTGGCGACCTGGGTGGTGGAGAAGCTGAGCGAGCCGGGCGCCAGCTCACTGGCCAGGGCGTAGCGGTAGGTGTGGTTCTGCGGGTCCGTCGAGCGGTCGAAGTAGCCGACCCGCAGGCGACCCCGTCGGTCATAGGCGGCCCAGGGCATGAACTGGTCGTTCGACAGGTGGATGGCGGCAGGACGGCTCCAGGTCCGGCCCCCGTCGCGCGTCTCGCTCACGATGATGTCGGCGTCGGTCACCGCCTGGTACGGGTCGGGGTCGACGGGGCGATCGGCCCTCCGGTCATCGGTCCACACCACGGCAAGGTGGCGGCCGCTGCGGTCGGTGGGATCCACCGTGACGTTGCCCATGCCGTCCAGGCCGAACTGGCTGTCGTGGACGGTCTGGGTGGCCCCCGCGTTGACGGGATAGTCCCCCTCGTTGATGCCGTCGCGGGCCCGGCCGATCAGGTGGGGACCGCTCGTCACGGCGCCGCTCAGGGGGTCGACGACGACGGCCAAGTACTTGTTGCGGCCGAGGGCGGCCTCGCCGTCGGGAGCCTCCTCCTTGGTCTGCTGGAAGGTGACCACCACGCCCGCCCGGCCGTAGGCCACCGAGTTGCCGAACGTCTGGTCACAGGCCGTCCCACCCGCCCGGCCGTTGCAGAACGGCGCAGAACCAGAGATCTCGGTCGGAGTCGTCCAGGTGACGCCTCGATCGTGGCTCACGCTGTCGTAGACGGGGGCGCTCACCAGGCCGTCGGGCCCGAAGCTGTCGCGGATCCAGGTCACCAGGACGTTGCCGTGGCCCCACGCGGTCAGCTGGGGATGGTCGTTGAACACCAAGCCCTGTCCGCTCGCCGATCCCGGGCCGACCGTCGTGGGTGGCGACCAGCGCCGTCCCCCGTCGGTGGACCTGGTGACGACGATGTCACCGTTGCTGGTGCCGGTGAGGTAGGCGTTGCCCGCGGCATCGAAGGCCACGGACGGGTCGACGGTGCCCGGAGCGAAGTCCACGGCGTAGGTGGCCCAGGTGGCTCCGCCGTCGAAGCTCGCCCGAGGCTGGATGGTCAGCTCGCCGCCTCCGATCTTGATGACCGCGGCCACGATGTTGCCGGGGCGCTGCGGGTTGGCGGCGATGGTGGTCTCGAAGAAGTTCCCGTCGGTCTGACAGCCGGTGTTGCGGTCGACCGACGGCGGCGGGGTGGTCGTGCACTCGGGAGGTGTCCTGGCAGCCGTAGCCGGCTCACCGAGCACGGTTGAGTTGACCACGGTCGGGACCATCAGCACGGCCGCCGTCAGGCACGCCCGGACACCTCGCATGGATCAGCCTCTCCCTGGACGGCCCCGCGCCCTCGCAGTCACAGTACCCGGTTGTCGGGATTGGCGCTAAAGCCACAGGGCCCAACGTCTGCGGAGCGCCGCTGGCTCAGAAGCAGAGTGGCCCGCGGTGCAGGTTCACCACGCCGCAGCGGTCACCCTCGTCGGTGTGGGGTGTAGCGGGCCACCAGGGTGGCGACGTCCTGGTCGTCCGGGGCGTCGGGGCCGCCGCGGGGAAACAGCACCGACCCCCGCCGCAGGCTGTGGTCGAGGCCCAGGGCGTGGCCCAGCTCGTGGGCGGCGATGACGCGGCGGCGGGGGGCCGCCAGGCCGCAGTTTGAGCAGACGATCACCCGAACCCCGCTGATGTGGGACTGGCCCCGGTCGGAACCGAGCCGGAGGTCGGCCAGGCCCTCCCGGTCGTTGTTCTTCTCGTCCCCCAGCGTCTGGTACGGGTCCTGGCACACCTCGATCCGCGTGCCGCCGACCTCGCACCGCCCGCCGCCCGCCGTCCAGGTGATCCGCAGGTCCGTGCCCGTCGCCGCCCGGTTCCACACCTCGACGGCATGGCGGGTGGCCTCGTTCCAGGCCCGGTCGCCGGTCTTGTCCACCACCTGCAGGACACGGTCCTGCGTGCGCCAGTGGACCAGCTGATCGAAGCGCCCCACCGCCGCCGCCACCCTCTGGTCGACCAGCACTGCCAGGGCCAAGGCGAAGAGCAGGGTGTTGACGAAGCGGACGAAGCGGCGCAGCTCCGCAGAAGGGGTCATCGTGTCGGCGGTCCCCATTGGTCAGCCAGTGTTGCGGAGGCCCGCCGCTATGCCGTTGATGGTGAGCAGGAGGCCTCGGCGCAGGAGGGGGTCGGGTCGGTCGCTCTCGCGCCACCGGGACAAGAAGTCGACCTGGAGGTGGCTGATGGGTTCGAGGTACAGGTCGCGCACCTCGAGGGTGCGCCGCAGTGCCGGCTGCCGCTCGAGGAGTGCGGTCTCGCCACTGAGGGCGAGCACCTCGGCGACGGTGCGGTCGTACTCGGCCTGGATCACGTCGAAGTGGTGGTGGAGCGAAGGGTCGACGAGGCGGTCGACGTAGCGACGGGCCACGCCGAGGTCGACCTTGGCCAGCACCATCTCCACGTTGGCCACGAAGGTCCGGAAGAAGTGCCAGCCGTCGTACATCTCGGTGAGCGCCGCTCCGTCGCCGGCGGCCCGCACCGCGGCCAGCCCGGCCCCCACGCCGAACCACCCGGGGACGATCTGGCGGGACTGGGTCCAGGCGAACACCCAGGGGATGGCCCGAAGCGACTCGACGCCGCCCGGGCCGCCGGCCTGAGCCCGTCGGCTGGGGCGGGACCCGATGTTGAGCCCGGCGAGCTCCTCGACCGGGGTGGAGGCCCGGAAGTACTCGGTCAGGCCGTCGGTGGCCAGGAGCGAGCGGTAGGCGGCGGCGGCCGAGGCCGAGACGGCGTCCATGGTGCGGTCCCACCGGGCCAGCACGGCGTTCTCCAGCCGTGAGGTGCGGTGGAGCACGGTGGCCTCGGTCAGCGCAGCCAGCGCCAGCTCGAGGTTGTGGCGGGCCAGGCTCGGCATCAGGTACTTGTCGGAGATGACCTCGCCCTGCTCGGTCAGCTTCATGGCGCCCTGGACCACCCCGAAGGGCTGGGCCAGCACGGCGTCGTGGGTCGGCCCTCCCCCGCGCCCGACGGAGCCCCCCCGCCCGTGGAACAGCCGCAGCACCACGCCGTGGCGCAGGGTGGTGTCCCGCAGCATCCGCTGGGCCCGGTGGATCTCCCACTGGGAGGTGGTGACGCCCATCTGCTTGCTCGAGTCGGAGTAGCCGAGCATCACCTCCTGGACGTCGCCCCGCAGCCGGACCACCTCGCGATAGGCGGGAACCGACAGCAGCTGGTCGACGATCTCGCCGGCGGCCCGAAGCTCGTCGATCGTCTCGAGCAGCGGGACGAACCCCAGCCGGGCCACGCCGCCGTGCACGTCGACCAGCCCGGCCTCCCGGGCCAGCAACACCGCCGACAGCACGTCGTCGGCCCCCTTGGTCATCGAGATGACGTAGGTCTCGATGGCGTCTGGCCCGAACCGGTCGAGCACCGAGCGCAGGGTGGTGAACAGGGAGAAGACAGCCGCCGCCTCGCCCTCCAGCCTGGGCACCTGGCCCAGCAGGGGCCGGCGGCTCTCCAGCTCTCGGGCGAGCAGATGGCGGCGCGCACCGGGGTCGAGGCTGGCGTAGGGCCGGCCCAGCTCGCCCAGGTTGTCGAACACCGCGGCGAGGGCGGCGTGGTGGCGGCTGGCGTCCTCGCGTATGTCGAGGGTGGCCAGCTGGAACCCGAAGCTCTTGACGGTGCGGATGAACCGGGCCACCAGGCCGTCGGCGATCCGCTGGCCACGATGGGCGAGCAGGGACTGGCGCATCAGCTCGAGGTCGTCGAGCAGGGCAGCGGTGCCCTCGTACTCGTTGGCGGCCGGCGCCGCCCCCTTGTCGGCCAGGCGGCGCTGGGTGTTGCGCAGCCGCGCCCGCACGAACGAGGCCTTCAGCCGGTAAGGCTCCTCGACGTTCAGGCGGCCGTACTGCTCGGTCACCTCCGGGAGCTGGGCGGCGTCGTCGATCATGCTGCGGGCCAAAGCCTCGGTCACGCCGGTGATCTGGGTCGATGAGCTCAGCTGGGTGACCAGCACCTCGACGCCGTCGAGGAGCAGCTCGAGCCCCAGCCCGTGCTGCTGGGCCAGCACCGCCTCGGTCACCTCGGGGGTGACGTAGGGGTTGCCGTCCCGGTCGCCCCCGACCCAGCTGCCGAACCGCAGCGGCGTCGCCTCGTCCGGCACCTCGGCGCCGATCCGGCCCAGCTCGCGGATGTAGTCGTCGACCACGCGGGGCACCACGTCGCGAGCCAGGTCGGAGAGGTAGAACAGCACCGCCCCGGCCTCCTCGTTGGGGGTCGGCCGCTCGCGCCGCAGCTCGTCGGTCTGCCACAGCAGGTCGACGACCTCGGCCAGGCTCTCGTCGATGCGGGCGTGCTCGGTGGCGGCGCTGCGGGCCCGCTGCTCGAGCAGCTCGCCGATGTGGCGCAGCTTGGTCAGCACCGACTGGCGGGCGACCTCGGTGGGGTGGGCTGTGAACACCGGCCGCAGCTCGATGCCCTCCACGCACCCGCGCAGGTCCTCCACCGCCTCGGGGTCGGCAGCCACCCGGTCGGCCATCTGGCGGATGGCGCTGCCGTCGGCGGCCCGGTGGCGGTCGAGGGCCGCCGCCCGGTGCACCTGCTCGGCGGTGTTGGCCAGGTTGAAGTAGGTCGAGAAGGCCCGGGCCAAGGAGATGGTGGTGTGCAGGTCGGCGCCGGCCAGCACCTCGTCCATGGCGTCGTGATCCGCCTTGTGGCCCTGGCGGCTCAGCCCCCGGACCCGCTCGACCAGCTGCAGCAGCTCGTCGCCCACCTGGCGCACCAGGGTCTCGCCCAGCAGTCGGCCGAGCAGACGGATGTCGGCCCGCAGGGCATCGTCGGCGATGTCCCGCTCCACCCCTGGCAGTCTGGCATGGCCATGGCTCCACTTCTCTCAACGCGGGCGAACCTGAACAGCGTCGGCCCGTTGTCGGCTCGGGCTCAGCTTCGCGGGCTGGCCAACCCGTGGACGAAGCGAGCCACCTCCGAGGCGAACAGCTCAGGAGCCGAGAGCATGGCGCCGTGCCCCTGCCCGGCAAGGGTCACAACGGTGGCGTCCGGCAGGCTCTCGGCGATCTGCTGGGCGGGCGCCTGGACCTCCGGGCCGCTGAGCTCGCCGACAAGGACCAGGGTCGGGACCGCCAGGTCGGCGAGCGGCGCCAGGTCGAGGCGGTAGTGGCGTGAGGCTCGCAACTCGGCCGGGAGGGTGAGGGCGTTGTCCAGCATGATTGGCCAGATCGGACGCTCCTGGAGAAATTCGAAGGCGTCCTCGCCGTTGTCCAGGACGTCGATGAGGAACAGGCGAAGGATCCCGACCCTGTCGCCGGCAGCCTCGAGCCGGTCGAGGGCCTCGAGCACGGAGTCCGAGACGACCTCCGGTTCCGGAGGCTCGTAGAGGATCAGGCTGGCCAGGTTCGACACCCGAAGGGCGGCCTGCAGCGCGAACCGCGCCCCGGAGGAATGCCCAAGGAGGTGCACCGGCCCGTCGAGCGAGGCGACCATCGCCGCCACGTCCCCGTACTCCACCTCCAGGGAGTGGCCCGGACGAAGGGGACCGCTGCGGCCACGGCCCCGTCGGTCCATGGCGAGGACGCGGAAGCTGCCGGCCAGGAGCGGCTCCACCCTGGCCCATTGCCGGGCATCCGACGAGGCGCCGTGCACCAGGACCAGCGGAACACCCAGCCCCGTGGTCGCCGCGCCGAGCTGGGTTCCGTCCTCCGATGTCGCCCAGGAGGTGACCACGCCCACCTGGCGACTGTAAGCGCGAACCGGAGGCCCATCGCCTGCTCAGCGCCGGGGCGATCGGGACGCGCGCTCCAGCTGCTCGGTGAGCGAGAGGAGCAGCTCTCCTCGGCGGTCGCCCCATCTCGAGCGGTAGGCGCAGGCCAGGGGCCAGCCTGCCCGGCGCAGGGCGAGGTGGCGCTCCACGTGCGCAGCGGGCCCCTCCGGGTGCACGCTGCACTCCAGGCCCACAAAGCCGCGCTGGTCCCCGGCGCACACGTCCACGGTGTGGCGCCCGGTCGGGTAGCGCGCCAGGGCGGCGACGCCGGTGGCGGCAAGGTCCTCGGCCACCAGCCCCACCCACGGGCCGGGGGCGCCGGCCGACCGGGGGCGTCCGGGCGGGGCGTCGGCCTGGGCCAGGTAGTCGGCGAGCAGGCCTCGGGACGGCGGTTCGGCGGACACCAGAAGCACCAGGTGCCGCCTCGCTCTGGTGGCCAGGACGGCGAACAGGTGGGTGTCCTCGACGAAGCGCCAGGTGGCGGCGCCGTCGCCCTCGCCGACGCCGAGCGACACCACCACCACGTCCCGCTCGTTGCCCTGGAAGGCGTGGACCGTGCCGATCCGCAGGTCGAGGGCGTTGAGGTCCTCGACCGAGAAGGCGTCGAGGACGGCCTCCTCGATGGCATCGGCCTGGGCTCGGAAGGGCGTGACGACCCCAACGCTGCCCTCGCCGGCGAGCCGCATCGCCTGCAGGCGGGCCACCACGTCGTCGACCTCGCTGCGCACCACCCCGCCGTCGTCTCGCCGCCCCGCCACCCGCGAGAGCTCGATGCAGTCCACGGCCTCGGTGGCCGGCGAGCGGGTGGCCACCTCGAGCCGGCCGCCGTACAGGCGGCGGGCCACGAAGTCGACCAGGTGCGGGGCCGAGCGGAAGTGCTCGTCCAGCACCGTTGCCGGCGCCGATCCCACAGCCACGTCGAAGAGGCTGTTGCGGCGAACGTCGAGACGGCCGACCAGGACGGGATCGGCGCCCAGCCCGTGGTCCTCGGCCGCCCGGCGCAGCTGGTCGTCGGCCAGGAAGGACACGTGCCGAAGCTGATGGGGGTCGCCGACCACCACGGCTCGTCGGGCCCGCAGCAGGGCCGGGGCCGCGAGCGGCTGGTCGATGGCCGACGCCTCGTCGAGGATGACGAGGTCGAACAGACCGGCGGTGGGGGGCAGCAGGTCCTCCACGTCACCGAGGGTGCCCACCCACAGCGGGAGCGCCCGGGTCAGGCGCCCGTCGAGCCGGGCCAGCTGTTCGCGTCGTGCGGCCCGACCGCTGCGCAGCGCGGTGCCGAGGACCGCCACCCCCGCCAGGCTGGCCCGGTCCAGCCGGCCGGGTGATCGGCTGGTCAGCGCCAGCCACTCCCCAACCAGGTTCGGCAGCTGAGCCTCGATCCGCTCCAACCGGGCCCAAGCCTCGCCGAGGTCGAGGCCGCCGGCGGCGATCAGATCCCCGGCTGCCCGTGCCTGCCGGGCGAGCTGCACGGCGGGGCCCAGGTCGGCGACGGCCGCCTCCACGGCCGCTCCGGACCGGGCGACGGCCCGGGCCCGGGCCTTGCGGGCCCGACGCTGCGCCCACCACCCTGGGCTGGTGTCGCCGGCGACGACCAGGAGGCGCGCCAACCTGGTGAGGTCGCAGGCAGGGTCGAACAGCTTCGGCGCCAAGCGCCGGGCGCGGTCAACGGCATCGTCGTCGCGTTGGGCGTGCTCCTCGGCTCCCAGCAGCTCGGTGATCTTGCCCACCAGCGCAGCCCGAGCGGCCACCAGCTCAGCCAGGGCCCGTTCAGCCGCCGCCAGCTCCGCCGGCTCGGCGGGCCGCAGCACCCCGGCCTCCAACCGGCGGGCCAGCTCGTCGCGACGCTCGCTCGACCCGAACACGACCGGATCGGGACCGGGCGCCTCCCCCAGCAGGACGAGCAGGGCATCGACGGCCGCATCGCTCTTGGCTGCGACCAGTACGGTCTCTCCCCGGCCCACCGCATCGCAGGCGATGGCCGAGACGGTGTGCGACTTCCCCGTCCCCGGCGCCCCGGACACCACCGAGACCGAGGCCGTCCGGCTGACCGCCACGGCGCCACGCTGGGTGGGCGTCAGCGGGAAGGGAGCGGCGACCCCTGGCGCCGGGGTGGCCGAGGGGTCCCGCTCCGTGCCCGTTCCCAGGTAGAGGGCGTGGAACGCCGTCGTGACCGGCATCGTCCGCCCCGCCCACGACCGCAGGGACGCTGCGGCCGAGTAGCCCCCAACATCCTGGGCGGTGAACACGCCCAGACCCGCGACGACGGTGAGCGCCTTGCGTCGCAGGAGGTTCTCGGGGCCGGCCGAGACCGGCTCCAGCCCGGCCGCCTCGAAGCCGGCGGCCTTTGACGCCTCGGTCGCGAAGGCCCGAAGCCGTTCCAGCCGGCGCAGCAGGGCCTCGTCGATCTCGGTGCCCTGCCCCTCGTCGAGGGCGCCGCCGCCGACCTGGTAGCCGGCCTCCAGCTGGTGGCGGCGATCCGGGTCGCTCACCAGGCTGGTGACCTCCACATCGCCGGCGGCCCACAGCTGGGCCTTTCCCGCCAACGGGGGCAGCACCACGCGCACCGGCACGCTGAGCAACGGGTGGAAGACCCGCTGCAGCTTTCCATCGCCGAGAGGGCGACGGCCGGCCACGAAGAGCCACCCGACGCGGAGGGACCGCTGCTGGCCGGGCCGAATGCGGTCGATGGCGGCCAGCCGCTCGCCGAAGCTGCGCTCGACGGGGACCCCGATGGGCACCTGCGCCCCCGGTCGGTCGAGCGGCAGGCCCGTGGGCGAAGGAAACAGACGGACGGCGTTGGCCGGCAGCCAGCGGAACCAGTCGAGCGGGATCGTCAGGCCCGATGAGCGCTGCTGTGCCGACGGCGACAGGTCGGCGAGCACGCCGAGGACGGCGGAGGCCTGGACCTGAGACCCCTCGGACATGCCCGGCCGACGCTACGCCCGTCACACGCACCAGCTGCGACATCAGGTGGGGTAGATGTCGAGCTCGGTGGCCTTGACCGCGGCCCAGAGGTGGCCGCCGTCGGCGAGGCGGAGCTGGGCGACGGCTTCGGCGGTGACCTCGGCGACGAGGGGGACGGGCCCGGTGCAGCGGATCCGGGCCCGGTCGCCGGTGGTGGCGATCTCGTGCACCTCGGCGGGCCACAGGTTCCGGGCGCTGCCGTCGGGCGGGGTGCGGTGGAGGGTGACGGCGTTGGGGCGGAAGGCGACGAACACGGTGCCCCGACCAGGCCCGGCGGCTCCGATGATGGTGGCGCCGCCGGGCAGGGTGACGGTGGCGCCGTCGGCGGTCCCGGTGAGGAGGTTGAGGCCGACCATGGTGGCCACCCAGGTCGACCTGGGGCGGGCGGTGACGTCGGCGAGGGGGCCGTCGTGGGTGATGATGCCGTCTTCGAGGACGAGGAGGCGGTCGGCGAGGGCGGCGGCGTCGATCGGGTCGTGGGTGATCACCAATCGGGAGCCGGGGTAGCGGCGCAGCTCGTGCCGCAGGAGGCTCCGGAGCTCGCTGCGGGCGCTGGCGTCGACGGCGGCGAGAGGTTCGTCGAGGAGCAGGACGGCCGGTTCGGTGGCCAGGGTGCGGGCCAGGGCGACTCGTTGGGCCTGGCCACCCGAGAGCTGGCGTGGCCGCTGGCTGGCGATGTTGGGGAGACCCACCCGGTGCAGCCACTCGCTGGCTCGACGCCGGGCATCTCCCCGATGCGTGCCGCGGGCTCGCAGGCCGAAGGCGACGTTCTCGAGGGCGGTGAGGTTGTCGAAGAGGCGGTGCTCCTGGAAGACGACACCCACGTCGCGGGCCTCGGGCGCGAGCCTGGTCCCGGCCGCCGGGTCCTCGACCACGGTTCCGTCGATGGTGACGCGGCCGCGGTCGAGGGGGAGGAGGCCGGCGAGGGTGCGCAGGAGGGTGGTCTTGCCGGCCCCGTTGGGCCCGATGACGGCGACGACCTCCTCGCCCAGGTCGAGGTCGACGTCGAGGTGCAGCCCGCCGAGGCTGAGCCCGATCGACGCGGTGAGGGTCACGTGGTGCCGAGCCAGCGGTCGCGGAGGCCGACGAGCACGGCGAGCGAGACGGTGAGCAGGACCAGCGACAGGGCGATGGCGACGCCGCTGTTGCCGCTCTGCAGGTTGAGGTAGATGGCCAGGGGCATGGTCTGGGTGGTGCCGGGGAAGTTGCCGGCGAAGGTGATGGTGGCGCCGAACTCGCCCAGTGCCCGGGCCCAGGCCAGCGCCGAGCCGGCGGCCAGGGCGGGGGCCACGGCGGGGAGGGTCACCCGGCGGAACCGGTAGGCGGGGGAGGCGCCGAGGGTGGCGGCGGCTTCGTCGGCCCGGCGGTCGAGGGACCGGAAGGCGGCCTCGGCGGTGACGACGAAGAAGGGCATGGCGACGAACGTCTCGGCCAGGATGGCGCCCCCGGTGGTGAAGGGGAGCCGCCACCCGGTCAGCTCGTAGAGCCACCCGCCGGCGAACCCGCGCCGCCCAAAGGCGGAGAGCAGGGCGATCCCACCCACCACCGGCGGCAGGACCATCGGCAGGAGTACCAGCGCCCTGACCAGGGACCGGCCCGGGAACCGTCGCCGGGCCAGCACCCAGGCCAGGGGTGTGCCGAGAGCCACGGAGGCGGCCAGGGCGCCGAGCGAGCACTCGAGGGAGAGCCGGAGGGCGAGCAGGGCCTCGCTCTCGGTCAGCTCGGAGATGATCGAGTCCCATGGTGCCCCCTGGAGAAGACCGACCAGGGGCAGCACGACCAGGGCGAGGGCGACGATGGCGGGGCCGGCCAGGATGGCCCCGCCGGCCCAGCGGCGGGGTGTCAAGGTGGGAGAAAGCCCTGCGCCACGAGGGACCGCTGGACGGCGCCGGAGGTGGCCGAGCGAACGAACGCCTCGGCTGCAGCCCGGTTCCTCGTCGCCTTGACGATGGCGATCGGGTACCCGATGGCCGGCTGCTGCACCTCCGCGATGTCCACGCCTACGGCCTTGGAACCGGCGGCCCGGACGTCGGTGAGGTACACCACGGTGGCGTCGACCTCCCCGGTGGTCACCTTGGTCAGGGCAGACCTGACGTCGGTCTCGAGTGACCTGGGGGTGATGCTGATGCCGAGCCTGGCGGCGACCTCTCGGGTGTAGTCGCCGACGGGCACACCGGGCGCGGCGAGCACGACGCTCACGCCGGGCTCGGCCAGATCGGCGAGACCGGTGATGCCCTTGGGGTTTCCGGGGCCGACGGCGATCTGCAGCCTGTTCCTGGCGAACACGATCGGCGCCTCGACGACGCCCGCTCTGACCAGTGTGGTCATGTTTCTCTGGTCGGCGGAGGCGAAGACGTCGGCCGGAGCGCCTTGCTGGACCTGGGTGACCAGGGCGTTCGACCCGGCGAAGCTGTAGGTCACCGTGAGGTTCGGGTCCGTGGATCCGAGCCCGGTCTTCGCGTCGTGGAAGGCGGCGGTGAGTGAGGCGGCGGCGAACACCTTCAGCGTCCCCTTCGCCGCACCGCGGCTGGAGGCCGGCTCACCCGCGGCCATCGACGATGGGGAGGAGGAGCCGCAGGAGGCGCCCAGGCCGAACACGGCGGCGACGGCCAGGAGGCAGCGGAACGGGTGCGAGCGCATGACCGGGTGCCTCACCTTGCGGGGAGCTCGACCACGACGTTGGTGGCCTTGACGGCGGCGACGACCATCGAGCCGGGCTCGAGGCCGAGCTCGTCCGCCGCTTCGCGACTCATCAGCGACACGATCCGGAACGGGCCGGCCTGGATGTCGACCTGAGCCATCACCTTGTCCCTCACAACCTTGGTGACGAGCCCCGCCAGGCGGTTCCTGGCCGACTCCGGGGTGCCCGGGGCGGCGACGTGACCGGCGTGGCGCTCCTCGGCGAAGCGGGCCAGCTCCACCCCGTCGAGCAGCATGCGGTGCCCGGTGGGCTCGATGACCCTGAGGTCACCGCGTTCAGCCAGCCTCCGGACGGTGTCGTCGCTCACGCCGAGCAGCTCCGCAGCCTCGGCCACCGTGTACTCCACCACACCAGCAACTCTACCCGCAGATACGGCTACACGAAGCGTTAGGACCCCGATCTGCGGGTAGTGGAGGCATTCTGTCGCTCATCTTCCATCCTTCGACCACCCACCCAGGCGATCCTGATCGATGCGACTCGAGGCTCAACTGTTCGGGTGTCGCGTGCGTGGCGGTTCCGTCTCGGTGGTACATTCGTGACACCCTCGAGGAGGATGCGGATGCCAGACGCCAGACGTGGAGCCCAGCGAGTCGGCACCGATCCCGCTTCGGCGCAAGCTGTTGCCTTCGGGGCGACCGGCGTAGGCGAGGGCTCGATGCTCACCAACTTCACCGCTCTGTCACCCGAGCGGCAAAGGTTTGCGCTTCTGCTCCTCCAGGCGCTGGATCACGTTGCCGACGAAGCCACGGTGTCGGAGGCCGAAGTGCGGAACACGCTCTACCGGGTGTTCCAGGCCGGCGTACTCCAGGGACGACGAGCCGGCACCGCTCGGCGCGAACTCGCCCGGGTCTTGGGCCCATCGCTCGAGGAGCTGGATCCGGTCCCGTACGCCACGGTCGAGCAGGCACGCCGTCTGGCGGCGCTGCGAGCTTCACTCCTTCACGACGGGGCCTGGTCCATGACGGCCATCGCCGATGCCCGAGGCATCACGACCAGCAACGCTCGGCAGTGGGTCTCTCGCCATCGGAGGTCCCATCGCATCTTCACCGTCACCAATGAGGGTGAGTCGCTCGTTCCCGCATTTCTCGTGGACGAGGAGCTCGAGCCTCGGCCGGCTGTTCGCGAGCCGATCCGCCTTCTCTGCGAGGCGGGTGACGACGGCTGGGCGCTGTGGGCCTGGTTCGCCACGCCGTCTGCCTGGGTGGGAGGCCGCACCCCGACAGAGCTTCTCGCCTCCGAGCCCGACCTCGTGGCGGAAGCTGCACGACAGCGGGCAGCCACCGCGGCGTGACCGCGCCGGGATGCTTGGACCCGGCTTCCTGCCCGGTCCTACATCCCAGCGATGTCGATCTTCGTCGCTTGCGGCTTGCTCGTCTCCCGCAGGGTCTTGTCTTCCACACCGCCTACCGTCGTGCTCGCTGGCCGGCACTGTTCACGGCGACGGGGAACGCCCGCTTCTCGCCGCTCGCCGTCGCGGACGCCACGGTGCCCACCCTGTACGGCGCGGCAACCCAGACGGTGGCCCTGCTCGAGACGTGCTTCCACGGCGTTCATGAGCTGGCGACGAGACTCGTCTCCGGGCCAGTCGACCTCGCACCTCGGGGCCTCGTAGCGCTCAGCACCCCCACATCGCTCCCCCTGATCGACCTGACCGACGCCGGCCTCGAGCGACTCGGTCTGAGCCGGGCTCAGCTCGTCGCGACGACACCGGAGCACTACGCCTGCACGCGGGACTGGGCCCTGGCCCTTCGCCGTCGCCGAATCGGCGGAGTCCGACCCGCCGGACTGCTGTGGCAGTCGCGGATCGTGGAGCTCGCCCAGGCGGACTCGCTTCTCCTCGGTGACCTCCTCACCGTCGCCAGCGAGGTATTCCTGCTGTTCGGTGACCGCGTCGTCATCGACGGCGACACGTGGCGTCCGGGTGATCCCCACTACGACGACCTGACGGCGGGCGACGGCCGGCTGCTCGCCGAGCAGATCGCCGAGCAGCTCGGCGCGGTCATTGTGACCGTATGAGGTCCTCCAGCATCCGCCGATGCGTTGACCAGCTCACCACCACCCTCACCGCCATCGGCCTCACCGTCGTGCCGGCCGACGTCCCCGCACAGCCCCGGTGGCGACGACGGCTGACCACCACCGGAAGCGCTTCCGACGGAAGCGTTCGCAGGACCTCCGAACTTGAGGAGGTTCCTGCTGGGGCGGAGCGGTCAGGCGTCGTCGTCGTGGTGGTGACCGCCGAGCAGGGGGTCGGCGGCCAGGTCGGCGTCCAGGCCGGCCTGGAACTCGTCGACCAGATCCCCGGTGGTCATCCGCTGGAACAGCTCCCTGCCCTCGGCCGACAGCCTGGGGTCGCCCGCCCGGCGCCGCCGCCGGCGCTCCTCCAACAGCTCCTCACCCGTGCTCACCCTCCCAGTGTGCCCCCGGATGGTGGCGGAGGCTGCAGCGTGACGTGCTCGAGGCCATGACGCTGCAGGATCTGATGCGAAGATTCGATCGATCTTCCCGAGTCACGGCGAGGCCCCACAGGTGCTCTGCGAGGCTGACCAGGACTTTTGTTGGCAGCCCCAACGGGATTCGAACCCGTGCCTCCACCTTGAGAGGGCCTCCAGGGCCGTTCAGCCGGTACCGGGCGATGCTAAAGAGCCCGGAATCACTGGGGTTCTGGTCCGTCCAGTACTGCCCGATGCCACCGAGTGACGCCCGGTTGGGTGTAACGAGGGTGTAACGGCCCCCTCATGAGCCCAGCCGCCAATGTCCCTCGGTTCGGCTCCTTAGGACTTGGCGCCCCTCTCGCGGCCCCGAGGCCGGACGAGTGCCCTGCAAGCCGGCCATCACGATCCGCGCCATGGCCTCATCAGGTCACCGGAGCGGCGCCCTCGGACACGGCGGTCGCGTCACTTGTCGAGGCACCCGCACCAGCTTCCCGGGAGCCGGAGGCAGCTGGTGGCACGTCGGCGATGGGAACTGAAGGGATCGCGCTGACGATGCCAGTCTCAGGTCCGTCCTGCGATGACAGCGATGTCGAGGCGAGCGCGGCGGGCACAACGGGCTCGGGCGGCTCCGGGGTCGTGGAGCGCAGCTTGGGTGGAGCTCCGGCCCAGGGCTTGATGCCCTGGATCACCTCACCGTAGAAGCCGTCGAGCAGGTCCAGCACCGAGGTCACGAAGCTGCCACGCCCTTGGCCCCGCTTGGTGCCCATCGGCCCGCTGAGGATCAGGCGGAACGTCCTGATCTCACGCTTCGGGTCGTCGACGAGCAGGGCCGAGTTCTCCCGGACCGCCTTGAGCAGCTCGGAGGTGGACGCGCCACGACCGTGCAGGGCGAAGCAGTCCACACGGAGGAGTTCGGGAGCCATCTTGAGCTGCCGCACCAGCCAGTTCACCCGAGTCTGGGGCTTTCCCTCTCGTGGTGCGTCGATGTCGACAGCTGCCGAGATGCGTCCAGCACGGAGGTCCGCCGTGATCGTGATCGGTCCCACTGCGTTGGGGATCCGGAGGCTGCCGTCGAGCGCGCCCCGGCTGGTCAGGCCGGCCAGCAGAGCGTCGGCGCGGATGGCGGGCTCGGCCAGCTCCTTGCGTGAGAGGACGGGCTGGACCTCGACCCCGAGCTGGCGGCCCAGCCGGAGGCAGGCGTAGCGCATGAGCTGATCCCAGTGGCTGGCGACCTCAGCCGCCCCCTTGTCGTTGCTCCGCAGCGTCCCGGCCACCACAGCGTCGCGGACACCAGTCCAGGACGACCCCATGTCCTCGAACTCCATCGCGCCGGACCGGGGGTGCTCGAGATAGCGGAGCTCCCCGAGGATCCAGGCCTGGTCGGGATCGGCGACACCACGGTGCACCTTCTGCATGACCGCCTCGGTCAGTAGCTGGGTCCACGAGAAGTGGTGGAGGGCCACCTTCTTGAGCTTCCGCTTGTCCACGATCGTGGGGTGGGAGCCCGCCACGGCCGGGATCTGGTTCGAGACCGTGATCACGGCATCGAACCCCTGCTCACGGGCCACGTCGAGGTAACACTCCAGCTGTTCGGCCTCCAGCTGATTGGACCCCGTCTTCACCTCGACCAACGCCGTCCAGCGGCGCTGACCCCGGCTGACCCGGATCAGGCCGTCGGGATAGACCCGCCGCTCACCGACGTAGAACGGGACCTCGATGAAGGTCTCGATCGTGCCTGCCGGCGCGCCAAGCGGGGCCAGGACTGAACGGCCGAACTCCCGAACGGCCGGCATCACCGCAAGCAGCGCCGAGGTGGCCCGCCGCTCCTGTTCCTCGGCCCCGCCGATGCCCGATGTGGGGATCAGCCGTGCGGTATGCCAACTCTCTTCCGCCATCGTCCCCCCTCAAGCGCCGACGCCGCCGATCGTAGGTCAACGGTCATGCGCTCCAGCCTGTAGGCCACGACGGTGGCCACGGCGTCGGTCGTCGGCAACGAGGGCCGCAGGTCGTGGCTACGTTCCTGTCGTGCGACTCGCGACGTGGAACTGTCGGGCGGGCGGGCTGGCGAACTGGTCGGCGCTCGAAGCGCTCGAGGTAGACGTTGCCGTGTTGTGCGAGGCGTCTCTCGCCGACCCCTCGTTCACTCCCCCCTTGTTCGGGTCGACTCCGAGTTGGGTAGGGGCGGGAGATCCGAACAAGGCCGTGGTGATCGCCAGCAGAGCACAGCTCGTGGAACTTCCCGGCCGTCCCGACCAAGGCCGCTTTACGGTCGCAGCGAGGACTGAAGCCGGTCTGACCGTGATCGGCATCTACGCAAACCCTCTCTTGGGCGGGAGCGGTGAACGGTATGAGGACGAGGTGCTCGCCACCCTCTCGGCATGGGCTGAGGAGATCCGTGGTGGCGACGTCGTGGTGGCAGGAGATCTCAACATCGGCCACGCGATCGGAGACGAGACCGAGAACGCTTGGATCAGCCGGGCACATGCAGCATGGACCGGCCTCGGCCTGTTGAGCTCCTACCACGACGCCTACAGCGTGGATCTCGGCGCCGAGGACCACGCAACCCACTTCCACCGTTACCGGCGTGAGGCGGGGTGGCACATCGACTTCGTGCTGCTACCGAGCGCTCGCCTGGCCGACCTGCGCTCGGTCGAGGTAGGCGACCACTCCACCTGGACCGCAGCAGGCGTGCCCGCCCGGAGCGATCACGTCCCAGTGATCATCGAGCTCAAGATCTAGCGAAAGGACATCACCCCGGCCCTGAGCTCAAGCATCCCGTGGGCCGGCGGGGAGCGAACCCGCAACCTAGGGATTACGAGTCGTCGCCAAGCCGTCCGCCTGGTGCCAAAATGTGCCCTGACCTGCGGTTTTGTCCGGCGCCAGTCCGGCCCGTGCCGTTGGATGCCACCCTGTGACGCCCAGGATGTTGGATGAAATGTTGGATGCCGGCCGTCTTCGCACGACGAGCGGGCGCTGGAACCGGTTGAGGGCGTGAGCCTCGCGAGGGCTCCACCGGGCGTACCGGCCTCCCTCATCGGCCGAGGTCGCGGATCTCCCACCCGACGATCTGCCCGTCGGCGAGGACCTCGAAGAGCCTTCCCGCCGGCCGATGCTGAAGGAAGCCATCGAGCGCCGCCTCCCACAGCTCGACCCGTCTGGCGATGGGGAACGCCTGGGGGACCCGTGAGATCAGGACGGTGGCGGCGGTGTCGGCCGGCAGCTCGGCGAACTCGGTGTCGTGGGTGAGGAAGAGCAGATCGGCCTCGACGGCCAACCGCAGACGGATCGCCTCGTCTGCCAGGCCACGGAGCTCCAGGGCGATGATGTGCTCGACGTCCG